>NZ_JBHXJK010000119.1:0-26322 GCF_042723255.1 Amycolatopsis thailandensis | reverse complement strand
TCCAACGGGGGCCCCCGGGGCCGGTGGGCCCCATGCCCCCCCACCCCCGGCCCCAACCCCCTTTGGGGTACAAATTTTTTCTTTATTTGCGTTGCCGCCACCACGACACACATAGTGAGAGGCAAGGCAAAGGTGTCGGGTCGTTGTGGCCGGCGAGAGCGTAAGCTGTCACTCAGGGTGAGGGTGTGTGGAAATAGGGACGTTGAATGTCCCTATTTCCACACACCCCTCGAGCCTTTCGGGCCTCCTGGCCGTGACCGGTCCGGTCACGCGGGACTGTGTGGATTTCTGAGCGTCCAACGCACCAAAATCCACACGGTCGGCGCCCGAGTTCCGGTGTCGCGCAGAGTCACTGACCCGTTCCGCAGGTACGCCACAGTTGTCTTACCCCTAAATAACCCGAAACACCACTCACGACCCCCTAGCGGACAGCCTCATATGGCCATGAATCGAACGCTCGGTTGTCGCTGAACGTCTCATGTGGACACTCGGGTCAGCCTGGTCGCCGTCCAGTCCGGAACCATGTCCTCGAGCAGCGAAGAAGGCCTTCGCGGCAGGACCGACCATGCCATATTTGGCTTATCGCGCAAATAACTCGACGCGAATATCCACAGTGGACATTCGCGCCGAGCCGGCCTCAGTCGATGCCCAGGACCGGGAGAGATTCCTTGACGCCGACCAGTTCGATGTCGTCGCGCCGCTGCCGGTCCCAGGTCTCCCTGGTCAACCGCCAGCACTGGATCAACCCGACCTCTCCCCGCCGGGTTTCCCAGGTGGTGCCGTTCTTCTCGTAACCCAGCGCTCGCGACACCCCGTTGGACGCTTGGTTGTCGGCGAAGGCGTCGCTCGAAGCCTCCCGAGCGCCCAGCCCCGCGAAGGCCAGATGCAACACGGCCGCGCGCATCTCCCGCCCGAGCCCGCGTCCGCGCTGCCCCGGCGCCAGCCACGAAAAGCTCGACACCGTCCCGAATTTGGCGAAATCGGTCCCGATCAGGTCCTGCATCCCGATCGCCTCGCCGTCCAGCAACACGACGAAGTACAGCCGCCAGAAGCTCGGATCCACCCGGGCGCGCCCCGCCCAGATCCCCCGCAGCCACCGCCATTCACGGTCGGGATTGTCCGCGTACAAGGAAATCGGGTCGTCGAACGGCCAGGGCGCGGTTTCGGCGACACCGGCGCGGACGGCCGGGACCAGCCGCTCCAGCAACTCGTCCGTCGCCCCGGCCAAGGTCAGCCGCGGCGTCCGTACCTCGATGTTCAAGGGAGGGTAGGTGTGGCTCATCCTCGGACGGTAGGCGGACGGGAGTGATCGGCGCACCGGATTATTGTCGGACCCTCTCGTTAACGTCGGCGGGCATGGAGACCACGCCCTTCCGAGCCCGGATACCGGAGGCCGACCTCGAGGACCTCCGCGCCCGGCTCCGCCGCACCCGCTGGCCCGAGGACGAGACCGTCGACGACTGGTCGCAAGGGGTGCCCGCCGCGTACCTGCGCGCGCTGTGCGCGTACTGGGCGGACACCTACGACTGGCGAGCCGCGGAGTCCCGGCTCAACGCGATCCCCCAGTTCCGCGCCCAGATCGACGGGCTCGGCATCCACTATCTGCACGCCCGCTCCCCGCATCCCGGCGCGCTGCCGCTGATCCTCACCCACGGCTGGCCCGGCTCGATCTTCGAATTCCTCGGCGTGATCGGCCCGCTCACCGATCCGGTCGCCCACGGCGGCGACGCGGCAGACGCCTTCCACGTCGTCGTGCCGTCCCTGCCCGGGTACGGCTTCAGCGACAAACCCGCGAAGACCGGATGGTCGATCCAGCGGATCGCCGACGCGTGGATCCACCTCATGGACGGCCTGGGTTACGAGCGCTTCGGCGCCCAAGGCGGCGACTGGGGCACGAGCATCACCACGCTCATGGGGCGGACGGCACCCGGGAGCCTGGCCGGGATTCACCTCAACCCTCCGCTGGCGGCACCGGATCCGGCGACGTTCGGCGACCTCACCGAAACCGAGCGGGCATCGCTCGACGACCTCGAACGCGGCAACGCGGACGGTTCGGCTTACGCGAACCTGCAGAGGACGAAGCCGCAGACGATCGGCTACGCGCTGAGCGATTCACCGGCCGCTCTGTGCGCGTGGATCGTCGAGAAGTTCCAGGCGTGGACGGACTGCGACGGAAATCCGGAGAACGCGCTGAGCCGGGACGCGATGCTCGACGACATCACCCTCTATTGGCTGACCGGGACCGGCGCCTCGTCCGCGCGGTTGTACTGGGAGAGTTTCGCGGAGGTGTCGAGCTGGTTCACCGAATCCACTGTGGACACCATCGCCGTGCCGACGGGCTGCTCGATCTTCCCGCGCGAGTCGCCGCGCCCGTCCCGTCGCTGGGCCGAGCGCCGGTTCACCGACATCCGGTACTGGAACGAACTGGAGCGGGGCGGCCATTTCGCGGCCTTCGAACAGCCTGCCGTGTTCACCGAGGAGGTGCGGTCGTTCTTCCGGCTCGTGCGGTGACAGCTTGACTGTGACACCGTGTCAGGCTGTCGAGTGGGAGGCGTCATGTTCAGTATCGGAGACTTCGCCAAGCACGGCCGGGTGTCGGTCCGGATGCTGCGTCACTACGACGCCATCGGGCTGCTGCGGCCCGCCCACGTCGACCCGTTCAGCGGCTACCGGTCCTACACCGGCGAACAGCTGGCCCGGCTCAACCGGGTGATCGCGCTCAAGGATCTCGGCTTCACGCTCACCCAGGTGCAGGAGATCCTCGACGCGGAGATCGGCGCCGACGAGTTGCGCGGGATGCTGCGGCTGCGCCGGGCCGAACTCGAAGCGGCCATCGCGGCCGACGAGGCGCGGCTCACGGCCGTCGAAGCGAGGCTCCGGTCGATCGAAAGCGAGGGAAGAATGCCTTCCGAAGACGTCGTCGTCAAAAGCCTGCCCGCGGTACGCGTCGCCGAGCTGACCGGGACGGCGAGCGGATACGTGAACGAAGAGATCGGACCGGTCGTGCAAGGTCTCTACAAGGAACTGTTCGGGGCGCTCGGCCCGATCACCCCGTCGGGGCCGCTCATCGCCTACTACGAGGACGACGCCGACGGCGAACGCGTGCTGATCCACGCCGCCGTCCCGATCGCGGCCGAAACCGACGGCTCCGAAGGGTTCTCGACGGTGAGCCTCGCCGAAGTGGCGACAGCGGCGACGATCCTGCACCGGGGCTCGATGGAGACCGTGCTCTCCAGCTACCAGGCGCTGGCGAAGTGGGTCGACGCGCACGGGTACCGCGCGAACGGCCCGGCGCGGGAGTTCTACCTCGATTGCCCGGCCGACGGGGACAAGTGGGTCACCGAGCTGCAACAACCGATCACCATGGCCTGACGTGTGTCATGAGGGGTCCCCAGGAGACGAAATACGTCTTATGGGGACCCCTCATGACACGCCGCCGTGCCGCACCAGGAAGTCGGTCACGGCGGCGCGGAACGCGTCCGGCGCCTCCAGCCACGGCACGTGACCGACTCCCGGCAGCCGCACCCGGGTCACCGAAGGCAAGGCCTGCTCCAGCGAGTCGACGGCCCATCGGGGCCGGTTGTCCGCCGTCCCGTCCACGATCAACGTCGGCACCCGCAGCGACCGGCAGGCCTCGACGAGCCCGGACTCGGGCACCGCCCGCATCTCCTCGCCCAGCGCGGCGTTCGCCTCGTAGTTGATCGGGAACCAGGGTGTCGCCATCGCCTCGGCGTGGCGCGCTCCCTCCGTCACGAAGTCGGCCGTCCATTGCAGCACCGCGAGTTCACGTTCTTCGGCCCCATCGCGGTCCTTCGCGCGAAGTTCGGCCCACCGCGGATGCCGTTCTCCCAGCACCTGCTCGAAGTTCCGCTTGAACTCCGCGTGCCAGCCGTCCCCCAGCCCGACACCCGACACATAGACGAGCGCGCTGACCCGCTCCGGACGCGCGAGGGCGTAGAGAAGACCGAGATGCGCGCCCCACGAATGCCCGAGCACCGGGACGCGGTCGAGTCCATGCCACTCACGGACGGCGTCGACGTCGGCCACCATCCGGTCGAGCGTGTACGGGCCGCGCGGATCCGAGCGGCCGGCACCGCGCTGATCCCAGCGGATCAGCCGGAAACCCGGACCGGGATCGAGCGTGCCGAACATGTCCCACAGACCCGGACCGCCGTGGCAGCACAGGATCGGTTCGCCCCTGCCGGTCGCCGAGGTCCACAGCTCACGGCCGTCGTCGGTGATCACCCCGCGATTATCCGGTAGGCGCGATCGCCGCCGTTGGTTATCTTCCGCGGCATGACGACGTACACGCCGCCGCAGCGGGCGGCCACCCCCGCCGACGCGCCCGCCATCGCGGCGCTGATGCGGGCCTCGGTGCTGGAGTTGTTCCCCCGGTTCTACGACGAGCGGCAGACCGCGAGCGCGGCGGAGCACATAGCGGCCATCGATCTGCGGCTGATCGAGGACGGCACCTACTTCGTGCACGAGGCCGACGGCGAGATCGTCGCCTGCGGAGGCTGGAGCAGGCGCAACAAGACGCACGCCGGCGCAGGCGACGCGGAGGACGACGAACGTCCGCTCGACCCGGCCACCGAACCGGCGCGGGTGCGCGCCATGTTCGTCCGCGGTGACTGGACCCGGCGCGGCCTCGGGCGCGCGATCCTCGAGTCGTGCCGCCTCGCCGCGAAGGCCGAAGGGTTCACCTCACTGACGCTCACCGCGACCCTGCCTGGTGTCCCGCTGTACCTGTCGTTCGGCTTCACCGAGGTCGAACGGGTGACGGTGACGACGCCCGACGGCGTCGATCTTCCGGGCGCCGTCATGGCCCGGGACGTCGAAAAGCCGGATAGGATCGGAGAATGATCTCCGGGGCCACGGCACTTTCGTTCGTCTTGATCTGCCTGCTCGGCGCGATGGCACCCGGCCCGGATTTCCTGGTGGTGACCCGCAGCGCGATCCTCGGCGGGCGCAAGGCCGGGATCGCCGCCGGACTCGGCATCGCGCTCGGCGTGTTCGTCTGGGTGGTCGCGATCGCGCTCGGCGTCGCGGCCATCCTCACCGTGTCGGCGATCGCCTTCACCGCCGTGAAGCTGATCGGCGCCGCGTACCTGGTTTTCCTCGGGGTCAAGGCGTGGCTGGCGGTGCGCCGCGGTGACTACAGCGACCTCAAGGACAAGGTGGCGCCCGTCGTCGCGCCCAAGGAGACGTTCCGGCAGGGACTGCTCACCAATCTGCTCAACCCGAAGGTCGCGGTGTTCTTCCTCGCGCTGATCCCGCAGTTCCTCCCGCATTCGGCCTCGACCGCGCAGACGCTGCAGCTGGCGGTCCTGGCCACGACGGTGGCGGTGGTGTGGACCTTCACCCTGGCGACGCTGGTCGGTTCACTGCGGCGGTTCTTCAGCTCCGGCCGGGTGCGTCGCGCCATGGACGCGGTGATGGGCACCTTCCTGGTCGGGCTCGGCATCAAGGTCGCCGTCCAGAACTGACCGAACGCGCGTGAAGGACTCCTTCCCTCGGCTGAGCCGAGGGAAGGAGTCCTTCACGTGACTCAGCCGAGGGCTTCGGCGGCGAGCCGGGTGCCTTCGACGCGGGCGGCGATCTTGGCGAACGCGGTCTCCCGCGACGTCGAGACGTCGTCGGCGAACGGCGAGAACCCGCAGTCGTCACACGTGCCCAGCCGGTCCGGCGGGATGAACTGAGCCGCCCGCAGGACCCTGTCCCGGACCTCCTCGGCGGTTTCGACACGCGGATCGATCGGATCGATCACGCCGACGAAGACCCGCTGCTCCGGGCGGGAGTGCTCGGCGATCACCCGCAGCGCCCGCTCGGGATCCGCCTCGCTGGCCATCTGGACGTAGACGTTGCCCACCTTCAGCTGGAACAACGTCGGCAGGAGCCCGGCGTAGTCGACGTCGAGGCTGTGCACCGAGTCCTGGTCGCCACCGGGGCAGGTGTGCACGCCGATCTTCTTCCGCTCCTCCTCGGAGAACCGTTCCAGCACGGCGTTGTTCAGGTCCACAAAGGACTGGAGAAGCCCGCCGGACGGGTCGAGTTTCAGCGACAACCTGCCTTCGGTGAAGTCGATCTGAACACTGTCCGCGCCGGCGTCGAGACTGCGGCGGATATCGGTTTCCGCTTCATTCACCAGGTCGGCGATGAACTGTTCTTTGTCATATCCGGCCAATCCTTCACCGGGGTAGACGAGCCCGATCGCCGAAGCGGCGATCACCGCCTGCTTCACCGGTTTGGCCGCGTGCTTCTTGGCCTCGCGCAGATAAGTGTCCGCGTAGGTCTGGTAGCGGAAAGGACCGGCGGTCAGCTTCGGAAGCTGCCGGGTGTGCCCGTCCGCGAAGGGGATGACGACGCCGTCCGGCGCCAGGGACGTGAGGCCTGCCAAGGGATAGGTGGCGAAGCTCGGTTTGCCCTGCTCGCCATCGGTGATGACCGGCGAGCCGGTCTCCTCCAACCGCTTGATGGTTTCCACAAGGGCTTTCTCCTGCGCCTCGCCGAGCCCGTCGGCGCCGAGCCGCCCGGCCGCGTGCTCACCGAATGCCTCGATGAGATAGGCCGGACGGGGAATGCTGCCGATCGGTTCGGTGGGTATGGTCATCGCTCGCGTCCTCCCAGATGAAGCAGCTTGCGGCCGCCGTGGCCACAAGCGCAGAAACTACCGATCACGCCACTCTTTGACGATCTTTGCCCGTGCCTAAACCACTAATGGCGCAACCATTCGGCCCACTTGGGTGTGCCGTTCGCCGAGACGTATAGGCCGTTATACGAAAATCCGCGAAATTCGATGCTTACCCGACCTCGCGCCTGGGTATTCCGTGGATGTCGACGGGCGGGGCGCGCCGAAGGAGAAACCGATGCTGAGCCATCACGATCGGCAAGAGCTGGAGAAGATCGAGCGCTGGTTCGAGCTCACCGAGCCGGCACTGGCCGCCAGGCTCCGTTCCGGCAAGCCCGCACGGCCCCCGCTCCTCCGGTCGGCGGTCGTCCTGACTCTCGACGTCATCGCCGGTCTGCTCATGCTGCTGGGCATGGTGCTGAACAGTCCGGCCCTCTTGCTGACCGGGATGATCACCGTGACCACGGCGGTGATCGTGCATCTGTCCCGGTTCGGGCGGGACTGAGCGTCCTCCCGCGCGCCGGTAGAGTCCGGGCGATACGTCCGGTTCACTGGGAGGAAGACGCATGCGGTTCATGATCATCATCAAGGCGGACGAAGATTCCGAAGCCGGGAAGATGCCGCCGATGGAGGCTTTGACCGCCATGGCGAAGTTCAACCAGGACATGCTCGACGCCGGAATCCTCGTGGGTGGCGAAGGTCTGCAGGAGAGCTCGAAGGGCGCGCGCGTCACGCTCAACGCCGCCGGGTCCACGGTCACCGACGGCCCGTTCACCGAGGCCAAGGAACTCGTCGGCGGCTTCTGGATCGTCGACGTCCCTTCGCGCGCCGAAGCGATCGAGTGGGCGAAGCGCTGTCCCACTCCCCCGCACGGTGACACCATTCTCGAAGTCCGCAAGATCCTCGAAGCCGAGGACTTCGGCGACGCTTTCACGCCTGAACTGCAGGAGAACGAGCAGCGGATGCGCGACGAGGTCGCCGAACGGTCTTAAGCTCGCTTCATGGCCATCCGGGAGTGGGTACGCTGGGTACTCCACGTCGACCTCGACCAGTTCATCGCGGCGGTCGAGGTCGCCCGGCGGCCTGAGCTGCGGGGCAAGCCCGTGATCGTCGGCGGCACCGGGGATCCGACGGAGCGGGCCGTGGTGGCGACGGCGTCGTACGAGGCGCGGGAGTTCGGCATCCAGTCCGGCATGCCGTTGCGAACCGCCGCGAAACGCTGTCCTGAAGCGATCTTCCTGGCCACCGACGCGCCCGCGTACCAAGAAGTCTCCGATCGGGTGATGGCGACGCTGCGGGAATTCCCGGTCGTGGTCGAGGTGCTCGGCTGGGACGAGGCGTTCCTGGGCGCCACCACCGACGATCCCGAAGCGCTCGCCGCCGACATCCGGCGGGTGGTCGCCGAGGAGACCGGGCTGTCCTGCTCGGTCGGCGTCGGGGACAACAAACTGCGCGCCAAACTCGCCACCGGCTTCGCCAAACCGGCCGGGATCTTCCGTCTCGTCCAGGAGAACTGGTGGGACGTCATGGCCGAGAAGCCGACGGACGCCCTGTGGGGCATCGGCGCCAAGACCACGAAGAAGCTCACCGAAGCCGGCTATCGCACCGTGCTGGAGCTGGCCGGCGCCGATCCGGCGGACCTCGCTTCGCGGTTCGGCCCGAAACTCGGCCCGTGGTACCGGATCCTCGCCGGCGGGATCGGCGACGCCGAGGTCACCGCGACGCCTTACGTGGCACGATCACGCAGCCGCGAGACGACTTTCCAGCAGAACCTGACCGACCCCGGCGCCATGGCCGCCGAGGTCGTCGTGCTGGCGAAACGCGTTTCCCAGGACGTCGCCGAGGAAGGCAGGCCCGCCGCCCGGGTCGCGGTCAAGGTCCGGTTCGCTCCGTTCCTGACCCATACGCACAGCGTGACCCTCCCCGCGCCGACAGCGGATCCGGCCGAGATCGAGAAGGCGGCACTGGCCGTCCTCGACCTGTTCGACCTGGGCAGACCGGTTCGCCTGCTCGGTGTCCGGGCCGAATTCCCCTCGACGGCGGCGCGATCCGCGTCGCCTTGACAGCGCTCGCGACGCTTTGCCATCCTGGTTCCGGGCCGAGAGGCGCTGCGACGGAATTCTTCCGCCACGCTCGGCCCGACGCGACAGACGTAAGGGCGCCTCCCACTGCGGAGGTGCCTTTCTTGCGTCAGAACCCTTTTCCGGCAGAGGCCGGTCGCTGAACGACCCCGCACTGACACCACCCTTCGCGCCACCGGCGAGAAGGGTCGCTCCGCCTTGCCTTCCTTGATGATTGGAGAACCAGTGAGCCCCACCCTGTCCAAGGTCAACGGGATCGAATTCGCCGTCGCCGACCTTTCCCTCGCCGAGGCCGGCCGCAAGCAGCTGCGCCTCGCCGAGGTCGAGATGCCCGGCTTGATGGCGCTGCGCCGCGAATACGCCGACTCACAGCCGCTGAAGGGCGCGCGGGTCGCGGGGTCGCTGCACATGACCGTCCAGACCGCCGTGCTGATCGAGACGCTCGTCGCCCTGGGCGCCGAAGTGCGCTGGGTGTCCTGCAACATCTTCTCCACGCAGGACGAGGCGGCCGCGGCCGTCGTCGTCGGCCCGAACGGCACCGTCGAGGAGCCGTCGGGCTCGTCGGTCTTCGCGTGGAAGGGCGAGACGCTCGCCGAGTACTGGTGGTGCACCGCCCAGCTCTTCGACTTCGGCGGCGGCCTCGTCCCGAACATGGTCCTGGACGACGGCGGCGACGCGACCCTGCTGATCCACAAGGGCGTCGAGTTCGAGGCCGCCGGCGCCGTGCCGCAGGCGACCGAGGAGGACGGCGAGGAGTACGGCCTCGTGCTGGAGACCCTGCGCGAGAGCCTCGGCCGCGACACCGGCCGGTTCACCCGCATCGCCAAGGAGGTCCGCGGGGTCACCGAGGAGACCACCAACGGCGTCAAGCGGCTCTACAAGCTCGCCAAGGAAGGCGAGCTGCTCTTCCCGGCGATGAACGTGAACGACTCGGTGACGAAGTCGAAGTTCGACAACAAGTACGGCATCCGCCACTCGCTCATCGACGGTCTGAACCGCGGCACCGACGTGATGATCGCGGGCAAGGTCGCGGTCGTCTGCGGCTACGGCGACGTCGGCAAGGGCGCGGTGGAATCGCTTCGGGGCCAGGGCGCCCGCGTGGTCGTCACCGAGATCGACCCGATCTGCGCGCTCCAGGCGGCGATGGAGGGCCTCGACGTCGTGGAACTCGACGACGTCGTGGAGCGTGGTGACATCTTCATCACCACCACCGGCAACTTCGACATCATCATGGCCGACCAGATGGCCAAGATGAAGCACAACGCGATCGTCGCGAACGTCGGGCACTTCGACAACGAGATCGACATGGCCGGGCTCGCGAAGATCCCGGGCATCCGGAAGATCGAGGTCAAGCCGCAGGTGCACGAGTGGGTCTTCCCCGCGACGGCCGACCGCGAGGCGCACTCGATCATCGTGCTGTCCGAAGGCAGGCTCATGAACCTCGGGAACGCCACCGGCCACCCGAGCTTCGTGATGTCGAACTCCTTCACCAACCAGACGATCGCGCAGATCGAGCTGTTCACGAAGCAGGGCGAGTACGCCACCGACGTCCACGTGCTGCCGAAGCACCTCGACGAGAAGGTCGCGCGTCTGCACCTCGACGCGCTGGGCGTCCGGCTGACGAAGCTGACCAAGCGCCAGGCCGAGTACATCGGCGTGGACGTCGAGGGTCCGTACAAGCTGGACCACTACCGATACTGAGGTCTTGCCGCCTCGTATCTCGCAGGTCGGTGAAGGCCTCCTTTCCTACTTTCAGGGTAGGGAAGGAGGCCTTCACCACCTCCAGGAAAGTGATCGGTGGGACGACACCCGTGACTGGGTGGACGACACGTGTGATCAGACGGACGACACGTTGCAGGGCTCGGTCGCGAACGTGTCGTCCGTCTGATCACGTGTGCCGTCCACCTGATCACACGTGCCGTCCGCTCACTCACGTGTAAGTACCGACCTGGCCACGTGAGTCGCGAGCCGACCGGCTCACTAGGCCGAATGCGTGAAAACTACGGCCGGATGGACCTGTTTTCCACCCGAGCGAGGCGGGAATCCCCTGAGTAGCCACACCCCGGCAGCACCAAAGCCGGGCGACTACGAAGGAGAAGGTGCCCCCGTGATCATTCTCGGCGTCATCCTGATTGTCATCGGTGTCATCGCCAGCATCCCCGTCCTTTACTCGATCGGGATCGCGCTCGCGGTCATCGGCATCATCCTGGCCGTGCTCGGGAACACCGGGAAGGCCATCGGCGGTCGCGCCCACTGGTACTGAGCACCGATACAGCACCGAAACGGACCGGGTCCCCGGCGTTCCACACGCCGGGGACCCGGTCCGTTTTCGTCCTCCGCCCACCGGGTATCCGGTTCGGACGAGGCGAAGGAGGGAGAGCCCATGGCCGGAACGGACCCGCGTCCGTACTTGACCGAGGCGAACTATCCATGCGGACGCGACGAGCTCCTGCGGGCAGCTGCGGCGGCCGGAGCGGGAGACGACGTCCTCGGGCCGTTGGGCGCCCTTCCCGCGGCCGACTACGCGAACGGCGACGGGGTCTGGGACGCGGTGTGCGCCTGTGACGGCGCTTCGATCCACGACACCGCGAAGGAAGCACCGTGACATGAAAGGGGTCCCCCGGCTCCGAGGGGGAGGGAGAGCCGGAGGACCCCGTCATAGTTAACACATTCCGGGCCACGATGTACACGAATGCATACACCTTCGAGTGGCAATCGGTCTCGATCACCCGATCCGGACCGGACTGGTGTATTGGCTATCGGTCAAGAAGCTCGCAGCAGCAGCCGCTCCGCCGGCTCCGCGCAAGAGCAGCCTCCGTCGACGTCGAAGCAGTCGATCGTCAGCGTGTGCCGGGCGAAGTCGAGGTCGACGCAGCCGTCTTCGCTGCACTCGGTGAAACCGCCGTCGAGGTGGACCACCAGGGTGCCGTGACAGTGGTCGAGTCCACCGGCGCAGAACGCGCACTCCATGCTCATGCCGCCTCCCGCGATCAGGTTCGAAGATCGCTTCGGAAAAGTTCTCCTCGATTGCCTTACTACCACCGAGGGACGACAGATCCTGGCATACGCGCGGCGTGTCGCGAGACCCGGCGGGGTGACACCGGGCACAACAGTCTACAAAGGACGGTCAGGCGCTCTTCGGGGTTCGCTTGCCGGAAGCGGGCTTCTTGGCCGCGGTGGCCTTCTTGGCCGTCGACGGTTTACGGGTCTTCTTCGCTTCGCTCACGCTGGCCTGCAAGGCCTCCATGAGGTCGACGACGTCGGCCTTCGCGCCGACCGCCTTCGGTTTCGCCGTCTCGTTCCCCGCCGCCTTGGCCTCGATCATCGCCTCGAGCGCCTCGCGGTAGGAATCGGTGTACTTCTCGTGCTCGAACACCGGCTCCGAGAGCGAGTCGATCAGCGAACCCGCCATCGTCAGCTCCTGCGGCCGCACCTGCGGCGGATCCTCGTGCAGGAAACCGAAGTCCGGGACACGGACCTCGTCGGGCCACAGCATCGTCGTCATCATCAGGACGTCGCTGTGCACCCGCAGGATCGCGAGCGTCTCGCGCTGCCGGATGGCGACCTTCGCGATCGCCACGTGACTCGCCTTCTGCAGCGCGTCACGCAGGACCACGTACGGTTTGACGGCGTTCTTCTGCGGTTCGAGGTAGTAGGTCTTGTCGAAGTGGATCGGGTCGATCGACTCCAGCGGCACGAACTCGAGCACGTCGATCGCCCGCGACGACGCCAGCGGCAGTTCGGACATGTCCTCGTCGGTGAGCACGACCATCTCGCCGTCGGGCAGTTCGTAGCCCTTGGCGATCTCGGCGTAGGGCACTTCCTCGCCGTCGATCGTGCAGAACCGTTTGTACTGGATACGGCCGCCGTCGGCCTCGTGCACCTGGCGCAGCGAGACGTTCTTGTTCTCGGTGGCCGCGTAGAGCTGGATCGGGATGCTCACCAGCCCGAAGGACACCGAGCCCTTCCACATCGAACGCATCGCGCCGCACCTCCGCCGCCGTCACCTGCCGTACTCACGCACGGTGACCACGGTAGCCCGAAACGGCGCACCGCGACAGTCCCGCGAACCCGATCGCGGGACGGCCACGGTCCTCGAATCAGGCTTCGGCCAGGTACTTCTCCGCTTTCGCGGGATCGAAGAACCAGTGCTGGAAATCGGTCGGATCGGAGAACCCGTCCGCGAACCGCTTCGCCACGGCGGGCTTCTCCCCCGCCGCACCGATGATCTGGAGCACGTGCGGGGGCGGCGGTTGGAGCATCGCGTTGGTCCAGTTCGTCACGTGCTGGGCGTACTCCCAGTACTTCTCGAACGAGGCGTTCATCCACTCCTCGTCGAACGGCTTGTCCCCGCGTTCGAGGATGGAGTCCAGATAGGACGCCGCGCAGTGGCTCGCGTTGTTGGAGCCCTGGCCGGTGATCGGGTCGTTGGCCACCACGACGTCGGCCATGCCGAGCACGGCGGTCCCCGACGCCAGCTTGCCGACAGCGTTCCGCACGACCGGGGTGTACCCGCCGGCCAGCGTCGCCTTCTCGTCGGTCAGGACGACGTTCCGCGAGCGCTCGTACTCCCACGGGAGGTACTGCTTCATCAGCGAGAGGATCCGGTCGAGATGCTGCTGCGGCGAAGGCCGGTCACCCCAGCAGTCGAGCGGGCCGCCGGGAACGCCCTCGAAGAACAGGATGTCGCAGTTCCCGGTCAGCGTGTAGGCGGGGATCATGAACAGCTCGCCGACACCGGGGATGATGTTGAACCGCACCGCGGCCTTGTCCGGGTGCTCGGGCCGGGGCTCCATTCCGTGCACGTAGGCCAGCGAGAGCGCGCGCTGGGGCTGGGTGTACGGCGAACGCTCCGGGATCCGGTCGAACAGCTGGACCAGTTCACCCTTGCCCGCCGCGATGACGACGAGGTCGTAGAGCTTCGCCAGCGGCGCCAGGTCCGAGGTGGTGACGCCGTGGATGACGACCTTGCCGCCGCGGTCCTCCACCAGCTCCAGCCAGGCGGCCATCTTCACCCGCTGGTCCACCGACTGCGCGTAGTGCTCCAGCGGCGCGAACCAGTCCAGCACCCGCTGGGAATCAGGTCCCGCGATGGACACGCCGAGTCCCTCGACCCGGACGGTCTCGTCCTCCCACAGGTTCAGCTTGTGATCCCGCTCGTGCTGCAAGGCGGAGTGGAACATGCACTGGGTCGACATCACCTTGCCGGACCGGATCTCGTCCGGCGTCCGCGCCGACATCACCGTGACGTCGTAGTCGTGGCTCAGCAGGCTCAACGCCAGCTGCAACCCCGACTGCCCGGCACCGACGATCAGAACCTTGCGCATCCTCGACATTCCTCCCGGAACTGTTCAGCTGAGTGCGAATTCACGGCCGGGTCCGGAGACCACCGCGAGGGACAGCGTGTGGGACACCAGTTCCTGAAGCGTCGCGACCGCCGACTTCGGGTCACGGGCGTCGCAGGTGACCAGCGGGATGTCCGGGGACAGCGCCAGCGCGTCGCGGACCTCTTCGAGGTCGTGCACCGGCGTCCCCTCGAACTGGTTGACCGCGACGATGAACGGCAGCTCGGAGTCGTTCTCGAAGTAGTTGATCGCGGCGAACGACTGGTCGATCCGGCTGGTGTCGACCAGCACGACGGCGCCGAGCGCGCCGCGCGAGAGGTCGTCCCAGAGGAACCAGAAGCGAGCCTGACCGGGGGTGCCGAACAGGTACAGGAGCAGGTCTTCGCGCAGGGTGATCCGGCCGAAGTCCATCGCGACCGTGGTCGTGGATTTGGTCCCGGGCGGTACCAGTTCGTCGACCCCGGCGCCCGCCTCGGTCATCCAGGCCTCGTTGCTCAGGGGCGGGACCTCGGAGACGGAGCCGACGAACGTCGTCTTGCCCACGCCGAATCCACCGGCGACCACGATCTTGGCGGAGATGGCGAGAAGATCGGCGTCAGACCGGGAGGCGCTTGAGTCCATCGAGGATCCTCTCGAGCACGTTCGTATCGTGGTTGTAAGCGTGGGCCGTCGGGTGCACGAAGACGGCGCCCTGGGTGGCGAGATCGCCGATGAGCACGCGGACCACGCCCAAAGGCAGATCCAGGCCCACCGAAAGCTCGGCGATCGACGAGCGTTCGCGGGCGCGCTCGTACAGCGAACGCGATTCGGGCATCAGCGCCTCGGCCAGCGACGGGTCGTAGCGCGGAACCGAGATCAGGGTCTCCACCAAGAGCAGCTGGCTGCTCTTGGTGCGGCCGCCGGTCAGCGCGTACGGCCGGATTCTGCGGCTGCGCATCTTGACCGGCCGGTCCGGAGCTTGATCGCTGGACACGGTCATCCCTTCCTTCTCCGGATTCTCAGGCCGGCGGCCGTCGGGCGGTCAGGACCTGCCGGAGTCCCGCTCGCACCTCGGGGGTGAGGGCGTGACCGGCGTTGGTGATGAACTGGGTCATCTCGTAGGCGACGACCTTCATGTCGCAGTCCGGTTCGGTGAGCACCGCGAGCCCGGCCTCCGACCCGATCCCCATGAACAGGAAGTACCCGCGGGTGAGCCGGATGATGATCTGCTCGCAGTTGCCCTTGCCGAACAGCGCGGCGCTGTTGCCCGCGAGGCTGAGCAGACCGCTCGCGATCGCGGCGAGCTGCTCGGCGTCGTCACTGGACACCGATTCCGAAGCGGTCAAAGGGAAACCGTCGACGGACATGATCAGCGCGTGACTGGCGCCGTGCACCTTGCGCACGAAGTCGTCGAGCAGCCACGTGAAATCCGTGGTCGCGTCCTGGGCGGTCACTGGGTGTTTCCTCCGGTCTCACGCTCGTGCCGGTCGTCGAGGGCGGCACGCTCGCCGTCGCTGAAGGCATCGAGGTCGGCCAGCAGCGCCTCGTGCCCGTCCGCCGCGTCGGCGGGCGGGGTGGTCGGCGGGGCCGGTTCGTCGGGCAAAGTCCTGATACTGCGGGAAACCCGGCGCGGAAGACCGCTCGCCGTGGTGCCACCGTCGGCGGGCGGCTGGAAGGCCGTGCGCGGACGCGGGCTGGGCTTGCGTTCCGGTTCCGGTGCGGGTTCCGTCGTGGCGGGGCGGCGCCTCGGCAGCCCGGACGGCGTCGCGACGGGGGTTCCCACGGGCGCTCCGTTGGTGATCCTGGTCTGCGGCAGCACCACGGTCTGCGAACCGGACCACTGCTTCTCGGCCAGCTCCGAGACCACCGGGACCGGCAGCAACACGGTGGCGACCGTGCCGTGCGGGGTGCGGCGGTCGAGCTTCACGGTGATCTCGTGCCGGTCGGCGAGCCTGCCGACGACGGCGAGTCCCATGTGCCGCACCGAATCGTCGTCGAGCACGGCACCGGACGCGAGCCGCTCGTTCAGTACCGCGAGGCGGTCCGGCGGCATGCCGATGCCCTCGTCCTCGATGCGGATCAGCACACTCCCCTGTTCGGTGAGGTGCGCGCTGACGCTGACCGGCGAACTGGGCGACGACTGGTTCGCCGCGTTGTCGAACAGTTCCGCGAGGATCCGGCTGACGTCTTCGGCGGCGAAACCGACAACGCCGAGCGAAACCACGCGGCCGATCGTGATCCGCGAGTAGTGGTCGATGGACGACATCGCGGCCCGCATCACGTCGAGCACGGACGAGATCCCGGCAGCGGTGTCATCGGCGTCGCGGCCGGCGAGCACGCGCAGGTTCTCGGCATTGCGCCGCAAGCGGGTCGCCAGGTGGTCGAGCCGGTAGAGCTCGGCGAGACGGTCGGAGTTCTCCTCCCCCGCCTCCATCGTCTCCAGCTGCGCGAGCAGCTGGTCGAGCAGGTTGAGATCGCGCAGCGCGACATTGGAACAGACACCGGCGAGCGCACCCGCATCCGGCGCTTCCACGGCAGGCCGCTGCTCCACCACCGGTTGTTCGGCGGCCGGAGCCGACGGAGCGTGCCGGGGCGGTGCGGCGAGGAACTGCGCCGCGGCGACCCTGGAACGGTCCAGAAGAACCCGTGAGCGGTCAAGCAAGCCTCGAGCCCGCGTCACCATGTGCTTCCACTTCTTTCTCTTCGCATACCCGGACCCGTGTCGCACTCCCCAGCACAACGACGGCCATGCAAGCAGAAGTCACTATCCGTGTCCACAGTCGGTTTCCGTCCAACCGCTGGCAGTGACGTGTCCGCCAAAGCGTTACGGCTGGTGAGCGGTGCACGCTAGGCCATTCGGCTCATCTTGCGTGTCCTGCGCCACGGGGGATGTCCGAAAAGTGCGGAGTGCGCATAAATTTGCGGGGCACGCAACTTTTGCCTACGCTGTCGGTCGTGACACCGGACTCCATCGCCCCTCTCGGACTGCGCGAACGCAAGAAGCGCGCGGCCCGTCGCGCCATGAGCGAGGCAGCGCTCAAACTGGCCATGGAGAAGGGGGTCGAGCAGGTCCGCGTCGAGGACATCGCCAACGCCGTCGGCGTCTCCCCGCGCACGTTCAACAACTACTTCTCCAGCAAGGAGGAGGCGATCTGCTCGTTCATCGTCGAACGGCAGGAACTCCTGCGGGAGGCGCTGCGCGAGCGGCCTTCCGAAGAGACGCTGTGGGAGGCGGTCGGGACGGCGACGCTGGAGGCCTACAGCAGCTTGGGCGAGCCGAACCGCGGCTCGGTCGAGCTGGCGCGATCACTGCTCCTGCACCCGTCGGTGCAGGGCGAGTTCCTCAAGGCGCACGCCAAGGTCGAGCAGGTACTGGCGGACGCCATCCTGGAACGCGCGGGCGCGGGCGCGGAAAACGCGTTGAACGCGCGGCTCATGGCGGCGATCGTGGAGTCCGCGGTGAAGACCGCGTTCTTCAGCTGGCTGATCAACGAGGGTGCCCGGCCGTTCCTCGAGACACTCGGAGTCCTTCTGCGCGAGGCCGCGGCGGGAATCCCGTCGCTCACCCGCCCCGAACCGGTGAAGAAACCGAAGAAGCAGTAACACCCTACCCACCACTGGGGGAGTAACCGTTGTGCTGACGAAGCTGTTGCGCATTCACCTGCGCCCGTACCGGCGAGAACTGTGGCTGATCGTGCTGCTGCAGTTCGTCCAGACCCTCGCCGGGCTCTACTTGCCCACGCTGAACGCCGACATCATCGATCACGGCGTGGTCAAGGGCGACATGGACTACATCCTCGGCGTCGGCGGCGTCATGCTGCTCGTGTCGCTGGTCCAGATCGCGTGCTCGATCGGCGCCGTCTACTACGGCGCCCGCACCGCGATGGCGGTCGGCCGCGACGTCCGCGGCGCGATCTTCCACCGGGTCCAGGACTTCTCCGCCCGCGAGGTCGGCCACTTCGGGACACCGTCGCTGATCACCCGCACCACCAACGACGTCCAGCAGGTCCAGATGCTGACGTTGATGTCCTTCACCCTGGTGGTGTCCGCGCCGATCATGTGCTTCGGCGGCATCATCATGGCGCTGAACCAGGACGTCACCCTCTCCTGGCTGCTCGTGGTCGTGGTGCCGATCCTCGGTGCCGCGGTCGGCGTCATCATCGCGAAGATGCGGCCGGCGTTCCGCCTGATGCAGGAGCGCATCGACAAGATCAACCAGATCCTGCGCGAGCAGATCATGGGCATCCGGGTCATCCGGGCCTTCGTCAAGGACACCCACGAACGGCGCCGGTTCACCAAGGCGAACACCGAACTGCTGGACGTCTCCCTGATCGTCGGCAGGCTCATGGCGCTCATGTTCCCCATCGTCATGCTCGTGATGAACGCCTCCAGCGTCGCCGTGCTGTGGTTCGGCGGGCTGCGCATCGACGACGGCAGCATGCAGATCGGCGCGCTCACCGCCTTCCTGTCGTATCTGATGCAGATCCTGATGGCGGTCATGATGGCCACCTTCATGTTCATGATGGTGCCGCGCGCCGAGGTCAGCGCCGAGCGCATCACCGAGGTGCTCGACACGCACACCAGCGTCGTCCTCCCGGCGAACCCGGTCAGCCCCGGCGAGGTGCACGGACGGCTCGAACTGTCCGATGTGGAATTCCGCTACCCCGGCGCGGAAAAGCCGGTGCTGCAGGAGATCTCGCTGCTGGCCAGGCCGGGTGAGACCACCGCGATCATCGGCAGCACGGGCAGCGGGAAGACCACGCTGCTGAACCTCATCCCCCGGCTGATGGACGCCACCGGTGGCTCGGTGCGCGTCGACGACGTCGACGTCCGGGAGCTGGATCCGACCGTGCTGTCCGACGCCGTCGGGCTGGTGCCGCAGAAGCCGTACCTGTTCGCCGGGACGGTCGCGAGCAACCTCCGCTACGGCAAGGCGGACGCCACCGACGAGGAACTCTGGCACGCGCTGGAAGTGGCCCAGGGCAAGGACTTCGTCGAGCGGATGCCCGAGGGGCTCGATTCCCCCATCTCCCAGGGCGGGACCAACGTCTCGGGTGGTCAGCGCCAGCGGCTCGCGATCGCGCGGATGCTGGTGCGGCGCCCCGAGATCTACCTCTTCGACGACTCGTTCTCCGCGCTCGACTACGCGACCGACGCCGCGCTGCGGCGGGCGCTGGTGGCCGAGACCGCCGAGGCGACCGTGGTGATCGTCGCGCAGCGGGTCAGCACGATCCGCCACGCCGACCGGATCGTCGTGCTCGACGAAGGCCGCGTCGTCGGCAACGGCACGCACACCGAACTCATGGACGGCAACGAAACCTATCGGGAGATCGTGCTGTCCCAGCTGACCGAGCAGGAGGCCGCCTGATGAGCGCGCCCGAATCCACAGAGTCCACTTCGAGCGCTCCGGCCAAACCGGCGGGTGAGCGCGCGAGCGCGGCACGGGGCCCCGGACCAGGAGGAGGCGGTTTCGCCCGTGGGCCCGCCGCCTTCATGGGCGGCCAATCCGCCGAGAAGGCCCTGGACTTCAAGGGGTCACTGAAACGCCTGCTGCGCCTGCTGAAGCCGCAGCGCGCCATGCTGTACGGGGTCCTGCTTTTCGGCATCGCCAGCGTCACGCTGAGTGTCATCGGACCGAAGATCCTCGGCATGGCGACGGACCTGATCTTCGCGGGCGTCGTCGCGAAGGACATGCCGCCGACGGTGAGCAAGGAACAGGTCATCGCGGGGCTGCGGGAGGAAGGCAACACCACCCTCGCCGACCTGTACTCGGGGATCGACTTCGTTCCGGGCCAGCGCATCGACATCGACGCCGTCGGCCAGGTCCTGATGTGGGTGCTGCTGCTCTACATCGTCGCGTCGTTCTTCTCGCTGCTCCAGGCCCGGCTGACGACGAACCTGGTCCAGCGGGCGGTGTTCGAACTGCGGGAGCGGATCGAGGAGAAGTTCGCCAAGCTCCCGCTGAGCTACTTCGACCGCCAGCCGCGCGGTGAGGTGCTGAGCCGGGCGACCAACGACATCGACAACCTCGCGCTGTCCCTGCAGCAGACCCTCGCGCAGATCGTGTCGTCGCTGCTGATGGTCGTCGGCGTGCTCGTGATGATGCTCGTCATCTCGCCGGTGCTGGCACTGGTCGCGCTGCTTTCGGTGCCGGCTTCGGTGATCGTCGCGGCCAAGATCGGCAAGAAGGCGCAGCCGCAGTTCATCAAGCAGTGGTCCACCACCGGGCGGCTCAACGCGCACATCGAGGAGATGTACACCGGGCACTCGCTGGTCAAGGTGTTCGGGCGCCGCGAGGAGGCCGAGGAGGTCTTCCGCGAGCACAACGACACGCTGTACGGCGCGAGCTTCAAGGCGCAGTTCATCTCGGGCACCATCCAGCCCGCGATGATGTTCATCGGCAACCTGAGCTACGTGCTGGTGGCCGTGATCGGCGCGCTGCGGGTGGCTTCCGGGACGCTGTCGCTCGGCGACGTCCAGGCGTTCATCCAGTACTCGCGGCAGTTCAGCCAGCCGGTCACGCAGATCGCCAGCATGGCGAACCTGCTCCAGTCCGGGATCGCGTCCGCGGAACGGGTCTTCGCGTTGCTCGACGCGGACGAGCAGGAGCCCGAACCCGCCGAGCCCGCCCGGGTGCGGGACGTGCGCGGCCAGGTCGAATTCGAGCACGTGTCGTTCCGGTACGCCGAGGACACGCCGCTCATCGAAGACCTTTCGCTCACCGTCGAACCGGGGCACACGGTGGCCATCGTCGGCCCGACCGGCGCGGGGAAGACCACCTTGGTCAACCTGCTCATGCGGTTCTACGAGCTCGACGGCGGCCGCATCACCCTCGACGGGGTGGACATCGCCGAGATGGACCGCGAAGACCTGCGGGCCAAGACCGGCATGGTGCTGCAGGACGCGTGGCTGTTCGGCGGCACGATCGCGGAGAACATCGCCTACGGTTCCGCGGGCGCCACGGACGAGGAGATCGTCGCGGCGGCCAAGGCGACTCACGTCGACCGGTTCGTCCGCACCTTGCCCGACGGCTACGACACGGTGATCGACGACGAGGGCGGCACGGTCAGCGCCGGTGAGAAACAGCTGATCACCGTCGCGAGGGCGTTCTTGGCGAAGCCCGCGATCCTCATCCTCGACGAGGCCACCAGTTCGGTCGACACCCGGACCGAGGTGCTGATCCAGCGGGCGATGAATTCGCTGCGCGAAGGGCGGACGAGTTTCGTCATCGCGCACCGGCTCTCCACCATCCGGGACGCGGACGTCATCCTCGTGATGGAGAACGGCTCGATCGTCGAGCAGGGCGACCACGAAACGCTGCTGCTCACCGGTGGTGCGTACTCGAAGCTGTACGCGGCCCAGTTCGCGGAGGCACTGGCCGAAACCGACTGAGCCACCTTCGGCACGAAGGCCCCCTTTCTTGCTTTCACGGCAGGAAAGGGGGCCTTCATCACGCGTGCGGACCATGAACGGCGCTAGGCTTGCGGAACCGGATCCGGAGAGGGGTGCGCTGGCCGACCATGGCGGAGAGACTCGGCGAGTATCGCCGTAAGCGCAGACCGGGGCGGACTCCCGAACCCCTTCCGGAGCGCGACGGGGAGACCGGGGCCGACGATCTCTTCGTCATCCAGGAACACCATGCGAGCAGCCTGCACTGGGACGTCAGACTCGAACGGGACGGCGTGCTCGTCTCCTGGGCGGTACCCAAGGGCCTGCCGATGTCGCCGGACCTCGAACGCCTGGCAGTGCACACCGAAGACCACCCGATGGAATACCTCACCTTCGAAGGTGAAATCCCCGCCGGCGAATACGGCGGCGGCACCATGACCATCTGGGACACCGGCCGGTACGAAACACTGCACTTCAACAACCACAAGGTCGAGGTCGTCTTCCACGGGAAACGAGCCCGCGGGAAATACCTGTTCCTCAATGTGCGGAAGGACGGGAACGATCGCGGCTGGCTGCTCAAACGGCTCGATCCCGCCGAACCGGGCCGCGCGGAACTCCCGCCGTTCCTCGCGCCGATGCTGACCAAACCGGGGCGTCTCCCCTCCACCGGTGAAGACGCGCGATGGGCCTACGAATTCGACTGGTCCGGGCGCCGCACCTTGATCCGCGTGTCCGGCGGCCGGGTCACCGCCTACGACGATTCAGGTGACGACGTCACCGGGCTGTACCCCGAATTCCGCGGGCTGGGAGAACAACTCGGTGCCACCGAAGCCTTTCTCGACGGGGAAATCGTCGTCTTCGACGGAGGGAAGCCGAGTCCGGACGGGCTCGGGCACCGCGCCCGGGCGACGAAGGCGTCCGCGAAACGACTCACCTCCCGGTATCCGGCGTTCTACCTGGTCAACGATCTCCTTCATCTGGACGGCCGGTCCTGTGCCGAGTCGTCCTATGTCGAAAGGCGGGAGCTTCTCGACGAGCTCGGTCTCGCCGGGCCGCACTGGCAGGTCCCCCGGTTCTACCTCGGGGACGGCGGCGCGGTCGCGCGGGCGGCCAGGGAACACGGGCTCGCCGGCATCATCGCCAAACGGGCCGACTCCGCGTACCACCCGGGAAAACGTACCGGGGAATGGCTTTCCATCACCGGGACGAGGGTCCAGCAGGTGGTACTGGGCGGCTGGCGGCCGGGCGGTGGCAGCCGGGCGGGCACGTTCAGTTCGCTGCTGCTCGGCGTCCCGCACGAGGACGGCTTGCGGTACATCGGAAACGTCGGCGTCGGTTTCGCCGTCGACGAGCTGGAGGAGCTGTCCCGGAGGCTCTTCCGCTTGGAGCGCAAGACATCCCCGTTCGACTCCGTGCCGGACAAACAGGCGAGGGACGCGCACTGGTCGCGGCCGACCATCGTCGGCGAGGTCGTCTTCGGCGGCTGGACCGAGGCGGGCTGCCTGCGCAACCCGCGCTGGCGCGGCCTGCTGCCGGACGTCAGCGCGGACGAGGTCGAACTCGACGGCTGATCGCGCCTAGGGCGTGTTTCACAAGTCTGTTCGATGGGCTTCGTGATCCAGGTGGCTCCTGGCGGTGCGGGCGGATCGGCCTCGTACCGGGTCGTACTCGGGCGCATCCGCCCGTGCCGTCAGGAGCCACCTGGGCGCGAAGACCGCGAACAGACTTGTGAAACACGACCTAGAGCCGCACGTCCTCGACTTCCCGCCGGACGTCGAGGTCGGCTCCGACCCCGCTGACGTCCAAGATCCTTGACACCAAAGCGGTTTTCACGATCACCGAGAACCGCGGCGCCGCGGCGTTGGCCTCCTCGAGAGCGTGCAGTCCGGCGCAACTGAGGAAGCCGACGCCGGACAGGTCGAGAATCACTTGCTTTCCCGCGCCACAGGCACCGGTGAGTTCGGTGCGGAACCGTCCGATCGTGGCCGCGTCGATCTCCCCCACGGCGGTGAGGACGATGACGCCGTCATCACGGCGGCTGGTGGTCACGGCCAGGGGCGGCGGTTCGCCGGGTACGCGCTGGCCAGGCAACATTGGGGGCGCCTCTCTCCAGACCACCAAGTCACCCCGACGGTACTCACCAGGCGCGCGAGGTCAACCCGGGCTACCTCATTTGAGCCATTTCGGTCGAGAACCTTTACTCAGGTCTTGCCATTCCCCGGCGAACCGCCGGTGCGCCGACTCGGCCGCGGCGAGGGAGCGACCGTGCAGGAGGCCGTAGGTGAAAGCGTTTTCGGCCTCGGCGTATGCGCGGAGACCGAGCAGCCGCAGGACGTCCCGGGTGACCACGACGTCGTGATGCGTACCGAGAGTGGTCTGCACGGCCTTGACGTTCTTTCGCCATTTTCGAAGCTTCTTGCCGGTCACCGGCCGGACCGTGTCCGCCGCGTACCGGGCGCGCTTCGCCTTCTTGCGCACCTCGTGGAGCGCGGCGTCCTGCTCCGCGCCGGGCTCGAGCTCACTCGCGGCCGCGACGGCCTCGCGCAGCTTCCGGTCCGAACGCGCGACCGCCTTGCGCAGCTCTTTCTTGCCGTCGTTGATCTTCCGCGGCTGGGCGACGAGCTTTTCCAGCGATCGCAACAGGTCTGTGTACCGCTTGCTGTCGAGCGCCCGGACGGCGCGTGCCTTGACCTCCTCGGCCTCACGCGCGAAGTGCCGCGTCATCAGCTGTTCGACGTTGCCCAGCACCAGCTCGGCCGGAAGTGCCTTGACCTCCGCGTGCAGCCGCGCGGCCATCACCTCGTTGTCCCTCGCCGGCCCGAGCTCGCCGCCGAGCCAGCGGAGTTCGGCGGCGAGCCCGTTCGCGACGTCGGCGTCGAGGGAGCGACGGAAGGTCTTCAAACCGCTCCGCAGCCGCCTGCTCGCGACCCGCATCTGGTGCACCGCGTCCTCGGCGTCGCGGCGGACCCCGATGTCGTTGCGGCGCAGCGCGTCCAGCTGCTTCGCGAAGTAGTCGGCCAGCACCGAGCCCGACGCCCCCTCGGCCGTCGGCACGAGGTCGTCGGTCAGCCGCCGGAGCTTCGACGGCCACCTCGACCGCTCCGCGCCCGCCTTCACGACGGCCCTGTCCAGGCTGTCGAGGACTTTCGGGTCGGTGCCTGGCGAGAGTTCGATCTCGATCTCCCGCCACCGGTCGAGGTGCGCCTTCTCCCCGCCCGCCTCGCCGGTGACGACGTCGTCCGTCAGCGTCGCGACTTCGCGCCCCTTCGCGTCGAGCAGGGCATACGACGTGCGTTCGGTGCGCAAGTGCGCCGCCTGGACGAGTTTGGCGCCGAGGGTGTGCGCCCGGACCAGTTTCGCGAGCGCGCCGGGCACCTTCTCCGGCTTGCCCGACAGCGGCAGGCGGAGTTCCTCGCGTTTGTCCTCGCTGACGGGAAGCTTCAGATGCCAGCCCTCGTCGCTTCCGCCGAGCCTCCGCCGCAACGTGATGCCCGCCTGCGCGAGCCGGAAGTCGGCGGTGTCGAAGTACGTGGCGTCGAGGACGTCGACCCTCGGGTCGGCCTGGTTCGTCACAGGACCGGCCGGGACCAGTGGCGGAATGGGCCTGTCGGCCGCCAAGTCGTACTTCCGCTCGATCTCCGCCTCGGTGACCGGGGCACCGTCCTGCGTCTTCGTCACCACGTCCTCCTTCTCCTCGGCTACCCGCAACGATTACCCCAGGAAGAGGCGACGGGAAACCCCGATCGGGTCACTCGTTCATCCGGTCGTACCGGTCCGCCCAGTCGGCGAGCGTTCGGCGCGACCTTTCCTCGGTCAGGCTATCGCTTTCCAGTCGCGCGACAAGTGAATAATAGGCCTCGACCGCCACCCGGTCGTCGATGAACATTCCGGCCGCGTAGGAATCCGTGTACACCACCGCCGGATGCTCCGTGAATTCCATGATGGTAAAAGAATTCTCGATCGTTCTGCTCACTTCGTTGCTTTCGGGGACGATCCGGATGGCGCAATAGGGCAGGTTCGCCGACAGGACGAGGTGGAGCAGCTGTTCGTGCATGATCCGGGGGCCGCCGACGACCGACCGCAGCGCGCGCTCGTGGATGTAGAACCGGCATCGCGGCGGGCGATCCTGACGCAGCAGCCGCTGCCGGTCCATCCGGGCGTTCACGACCTGGTCCAGCTGAGCCTGGCCGCGGTTGCCGATCAGTTCGTAGGCGGTGCGGGCGTACGGTTCGATCTGCAACAGCGCGGGGAGCGTCAACGACTCGTACCGCACGAGGGTGTGCGCGAGATTCTCCTGTATCGCCAGGGATTGCGTCGGATCGACGAGTTCGTCGAAGTACGGCCGCACCCAGTACAGGTCTCCGCCCGGCTGCGTCAGTTCCAGCAGCAGATCGCGCTCGGGCTCCACCTCGCCACAGGTCGCGAGATACAGCGCCGCGTCCACCACGGACAGCTCGCGCAGCCCCTGTTCCCACCTGGTGACCTTGCTCTGCAACCAGCCGTTACGGCGGCTGACGTCGGCTCCACTGAAGTGTCTGCGCTGCCGGAACGCCTTCATGCGGTGGCCCAGTTCCCGGGTCCGCGCCGTCGAATCCTTCTCAACCATGCGGGACAAACTAGAGCGGAATTCCTTCCGCGCGGACATTGCCACGCGGCAATTCACCTCAACAGCTGATAACTTGCGCTCGCGCATTCCTGCGAAGTGCCGCTTCGCAAGCGAAGCAGCTTCGCGCGCGAAGGGTTCTTTAAGCTTTATAGCGGAAGAAAGGAATGAGAGCCAGCTATTCGAAAGTGGATTTGTTGCGCCGCCGCGAGGGCCTCGTGCGCCCTCTTCCTCACCACGGGTGGTCCGTGAAGGCCTCCTTGAGGGACTCTGGGTCCCTCAAGGAGGCCTTCACGG
>NZ_JBHXJK010000118.1:0-27438 GCF_042723255.1 Amycolatopsis thailandensis | reverse complement strand
AAAGTCCGTGAAGGCCTCCTTGAGGGACCCAGAGTCCCTCAAGGAGGCCTTCACGGACATCACCTCCAGCAAGACAACTTTGCCTTACCCCTCAACAACCCGAAACGCCGCTCACGACCCGCTTACGCGACTTTGCCGGGACCCTGACCCTGAGAGTGGGGAAGGAGGCCTCCCCGCGCGGGAGGCCTCCACGGAAACGTCAGAGCACGAAGACGAGGTTGCTCGCCGCCGCGTGGAACATCTCGGGCGCGCCCGCGTAGAAGGCCCGCCAGACGCCGGGCTTGCGGTACTCGGCCGACGCCGAGAAAGCCCAGGTGGTGCCGTTCCAGGTGGCGTCGACCGTCGCCGCCGTGGTCCAGCGGTGGCCGCTGAGCGAGTAGTACTGGAGTTCGACCGGGATCGGGTTCGCGGTGTACCGGCCGGGGAAGTCGATCGTGCCCGAGCCGGTCACGGCCTTGGCCGCGTTCCGGCCCGCCGCGAACGACGTGATCTTCGCCGGGTGGAGCACCACGATCTTCGGGGTGTCGGCACGCGAGTTCGCGATCGCCGGGTCGGTGGAGAAGAAGTCTGCGTGGTAGTTGCCGGTGCGGATCGGGGACAGTGTCGCGGTGTAGACGCCGGCGGCGTCGGTGACCGGCTTGGCCTGAGCCTCACCGCAGAAGCCGTTGAAACAGAACGAGATGCCCACCTCGGCACCCGCGATCGGGGTGGCGTCGGACTTCGTGAGCTTCCCGGAGATCGTGACGGTCTTGCCGGCGTCGATCTTGGTGCCGCTGGTGGACGTGGTGAGGGTGGACGGCTGGACCTCGGCGGCGGTCGCGGGCACCGCGCCCGCGGTGAGCAGCGCGGCGGCGGCGATGGTGCCGATCACGAGCTTCCTGATGATCATGTGCTCCCCAAACGCGTTCCGGAGTTGACGACCGCTAGGTCGGCCGGAAGTCGTTGCCCGTTGCGGGGAAATCCCGGTGTTCAGCAACCGGCCGTCGGTGCTTCACGCGTCGGGGAGCAGCGTGCGCGCCAAGGCGACCGTCGACGCGCCCGCGATTTCGAGGGCTTCGGTGTCACGCAACGACCGGCTCAGCACGAAGGCCCCTTCGAGACTGTTCACGAGGGCGATCGTGAGCTGCCGCGCGGCGGCGGGTGAGAGACCGTACTTGCCCAGCTTCGCCGCGCCGGTCTCGATCCACGCCGTGAACACGTCGGCCGTCGCGATCCGCAGCTTCTCGTTGGTGCTGGCGACCTCGAGCGCGACCGTCGCGATGGGGCAGGCGTCGGCGTAGTCGGTCGCTTCGAGCGTGTCGGCCGCGCCGGCGAAAGCCGCTTCGATCCCGTGGATCAGATCCGGCTCGTCGGCGAAGAAGATCTCGAACAACGCGAGGTACATCATCCCGGAGGTGCGGATGACCTCCTCGCCGAGCTGTTCCTTGCCGCCGGGGAAGAAGTGGTACAGCGAGCCGAAGGGCGCGTTCGCGGCCTCGACGATCTGCTTCACCCCGGTGCCGGTGTAGCCGTTCCTTCTGAGCAGTTCGGCCCCGGCGTTCACGATGCGTTCCCGCGTTCCAGTCACCACCCCATGATAGAGCGTTCTATCAAACCCCCTGAAACGTGAAAGATGCTCACTTCTATTGTGGACGGAGGTGAAAACTTGTCAGGATCGGCCGGTAGTCCAACGACGGATCACGAGGTCGCCATGCGCCGTACCACCCGACTTGTCCTCGCCACGCTGCTGGCGGTCGTCTCTCTAGCGAGTTTGGGGATACCGGCGAGTGCCGCCGAGACCCCGTCGTTCCGCAAGTACGTCGCGCTCGGCGACTCCTACACCGCGGGTCCGCTGATCCCGTGGCAGCAGGCGAGCTGGTGCTTCCGGTCGAACAACAACTACCCGGCCTGGCTGGCCACGAAGCTCGGGCTCTACTACAAGTCCGGCGCCTTCACCGACGTCAGCTGCTCTTCGGCGGACACCACGAACATGCTCAACCCGCAGACGGTTCCCTCGCCGAGCCTCGCGCTCGGGTCCGCGCCCGCGCAGTTCGACGCGCTGACCCTGGACACCGACCTGGTGACCATCGGCATCGGCGGCAACGACTACGGCGTCTTCGGCAGCCTGATCGGAACCTGCCCCGGGCTGCGCGACGACGACCCGACCGGTTCGCCGTGCAAGGACCACTTCACGATCAACGGCACGGACACCCTGCTCGCGGCGCTCAAGAACACCGAGCGGAACCTCGAACGCGTGGTCAAGGGTGTCCGGGAGCGTTCGCCCGCGGCCACCATCGTGCTGGTCGGGTATCCGCGGATCACGCCGTCGAAGGGCTACTGCCCCAGCGTCCTCCCGTTCGCCGACGGCGACTACGCCTGGGCCGACGAGGTCGAACGCGCGCTCAACAAGGCCGTCTCCACCGCGGCCCGTAAGCAGGGTGCCCGCTATGTCGACACCTATGGACCGAGCAGCGGGCATGACGCCTGTGCGGGCGACGCGGCCTGGGTGAGCGGCAAGGACACCGACCTGTTCCGCGCGGTGGCCTACCACCCCTACGCGGCCGGGATGAAGGCCGAAGCCGATCTGATCTTCAAGGCGCTCGGAGGCACCGCCGCCGCGTCCACGAAGGCGCCCGACGCGCGGAACGCGAGCACTCCGGCCGAACTGGAGCGCAAGGCCACCGCGGCCGGACTTGTGCCCCGGTCCTAGCCACCCCTTGTTCCTTGGTTCACCTCCCGGCGCTACCTGCGGTCGATGTTCGCCGGGTGTGCCCGGCCCTAGCGTCGAGAGCCGTTGGGAAACAAGGAAAGAAGGGGGCAGCAGATGAAGCGGCTACTGGCCGCCGGGGTGATCCCGGCGGTCGTGGGCGGACTGCTCGCCGGAGCCGTGCCGGCTTCGGCGAGCACGCTGAACACGACGGGCATCCCCGGCTACTACACCGGTCAGACCCTGGACTGGCATCCCTGCGCGGCGGACGAACTGGTCACGCTGCCGCCGGGCACCGATATCAGCGGGCTCGAATGCGCGGCCTATCGCACGCCGCGCGACTGGGACCGCGCGAACGAGCGGCAGGACCTGACCATCGCGGTCAGCAGGCTGAAGTCCACCGGGGCGTCGACGGCGTCGGTGCTCACCAATCCGGGTGGGCCCGGCGGACCCGGGCGCTGGTTCCCGGTGACCTTCCGCGGGCAGGAGAAGCTGCGCGAACACCAGGACGTCATCGGCATCGACGTCCGCGGGACCGGCAAGAGCACCAACGTCACCTGCCGGAACACCGCCGGCCTGGTCAATGAGCTGGATCCGCGTGACCGGGACCCGCGCAACCTGAACCAGATCCTGGCGAACGCGGAGCACGTGGCCCGATCCTGCCAGCACGCCAACGGCGAACTCGGGCCGCTGATCACCACCTACCAGACGATCAAGGACTACGACCTGCTCCGGGTCCTGCTGGGCCGGGAGAAGATCAACTGGGTCGGCTACTCGGGCGGCACCTGGCTGGGAGCGCACTACGCGCAGCAGTTCCCCCAGCGGACGGGACGGTTCGTGCTGGACTCGTCGACGGAGTTCACCACGACCTGGCAGAAGTCGTTCGACCGGCAGCCCGTCGGCTTCGAACGGCGCTGGCGGCAGGATTTCCTGCCGTGGATGGCGCGCTACGACGCCAAGTACCACTTCGGCACCGGCGGCGAAGAGGTCCGGCAAGCCTACGAGCGGCTCCGGTACGCCTTGTCGCGCAACCCGATCAACGGGAACGGGCCGATGCAGCTCGAATACGCGATGATCTACCTGCTCTACAAGAAGGAGTCTTTCCCGGCGCTGGCCGACCTGCTGGTCAAGGTCCGGGCGGGGCTGGAGAACGGGGCGCCGGACCAGGCCAAGGCCGAAGCCCGGGCCGCCATCAAGGGCGCGGGTGACTTCCCCGACGCGCAGGACGGCACGTTCTGGAGCACCGTTTGCGGCGAGGGCCGGTTCACCGGCACCCGCGAGTCGCTGATCCGCGACTCGCAGCGGAACCTCGACCGCGGCCTGCTCCTGGCGGGCGGTGGCACGCTGAACGCGTCGGTCTGCCTGTTCTGGGACAAGCAGCCGCGTCCGTTGCCGAAGCTGGATGGCAAGGGAGTGCCGCCGGTGCTGATCGTCCAGTCCGAGCACGATCCGGCCACCCCGATCGAAGGCGCCAAGAAGGCACACGCCGGGTTCGCGAACTCGCGGATGCTGACGGTGACCGGTGAGGGTGACCACGGGATCTACGCGGGCGGCAACGCGGCCGTGGACAAGATCGTGGACGAGTACCTGGTCGGCGGAGCGATCCCCGCCGACCAGAGCGTCCCCGGAATGCCGCTGCCGACGCCTTAGAAGGAGGCGAGGTACGGCAACCGTCCCTGGCGGAGGCCCGCGCACCTTCCCCGGTACGTGATGGCCCCTTTCCTTGCGCCTAGCGCAGTGAAGGGGGCCATCACGTACTTCAAGTCGGCAAGTAACCCGCCTGCCACTCGCGACCACCCCGACCGGAGCCCTAGAAGGCGGCGAGGGTGTGCCAGGCCAGGCCCGGGTCCTCCGCGTCATCGCGGAGGACCACACCCTCGATCAGGCCGTACGGGCGGTCGGCGGCGAAGAAGACCTCGTTGTCGTTCTTCAGCCCGAACGGCGAAAGATCCACCAGGAAGTGGTGCTTGTTCGGCAGTGAGAGCCGGACTTCGGCGACCTCTCCGCGTTCCTTGAGCACAGCCTCTCCCATGGCGTACAGCGTCTGCTGCAGGGAGAGGCTGTGCTTGTCCGCGAAGGTCTCCAGCAGGATCCGCCGGACCTCCGCGTGGCTCGTCGCCCAGTCGATCCCGTCGCCCTGGTAGCGCCAGCGCGCTGTCACGGCGGTCGCGAGGATCCGGTCGTCCGTCTCGGCCAGCGTCGTGTACTCGTCGCGAGGGAAGCCGTGGAACTCCGAACCGGTCGACTTCAGCACGACGAGATCGTCCAGACCGGACACCACCCAGGCCTGACCGTCCTGAACGGTCACCGCGGTCGTCCGCTTTTCGCTGCCCGCCTGGGAGAACGCGTGGTCGTGACCGGAGATGCGATTCCAGCCGTGTTCGTCGATCAGGATCCGGGCACCGGAGATGTGTTCGAACGAGTCGACGAAATGCCGTCCGAGGCGCAGCGCGAAGTCCTCGATCTCGCCGACCGGGGATTCCTTGGCGAAGGCGTAGACGGTGTTCTTCTGGGTGTCGGTCGCGACGACGTCGGCGTTGTCGCCGGTGAGGTGCGTGGCCGCGAGGTCGCCGCGCAGCGACGTCGAAACGGTGAGGTCCTTGAGGTGGTGCACGCTGCCTTCGCGCCGCACGGTGACGAGCCGGACTTCGGCCTTGCCGTACTGGTTGGGGCCCAGGGTGATGGCCACGGGCGATCAGCTCCCTCGATAGGTGGAATAGGCGAACGGGCTCAGCAGCAACGGCACGTGGTGGTGCTCGGTCGGATCGGCGATGCGAAAGGTCAAAGTGACCTCGGGGAAGAAGGAGTCCGGGCCGAGGTGGGCGCCGGTGTCGAAGACCAGCCGGTATACCCCGGGTTCCAGGGTGTCGGGGCCGAGATCGCGGATCCTGCCGTCGGCGTCGGTCCGCCCGTCGGCGACGGGTTCGCCCGCGCCGGTTTCGAGCCGGACTCCGACGTCCGCCGCCGGCCGCCCCGCGGCGGTGTCGAGGATGTGCGTGGTCACGAGGCTCATGCCGTCACCGCCTTCTCCAGCCGCAGCGCGGCGATCCTGGCCAGCTCTTGGCCGGCCACTTCGAGTTCCTTCTCCGGATCGTTCGAAAGCCTCGAACGCAGGTTCTCCAGCAGTTCGGCACCGCTCCGGCCGCTCGCGCAGACCAGGAAGACATGGCCGAACGTCGCTTCGTACTCGGCGTTGGCCGCGGCGAACTCGCGCGCCGCGTCACCGTCCACACCGGACTGTTCCGAGCGCGACCAGCCCGCTTCGGTGCTTTCGCCGCCCGCTTTCTCCCCGATCCGGGGATGGGCGGCCATGGCGCGCCGGACCTCTTCGGGGCGCAACGGGGTGAGCGCCTCGGACGCGGCGAGCAGGGCGGCGAGGTCGCCGTACGGGCGCCTGGCCAGCAGGGTTTCCACCCAGCGCGGGACCTCGAGGCAGGCTGTCAGCGCCGGCCGGACGTCCTGGGCGGGAGCCTGGTCGAACTCTCGAATGGTGAGCGGCACGGGAACTGACGGTACGGCGACGCTTCCACCGTCGTCAACATTTTGTTGAATCAGCTCTTCAGTCTTGGTCCCGGTTGAGGTAGTTGTAGACCGTGAACCTCGTGACCCCCAGTGCCTCGGCGACGGTCGACACCGACTTGCGGAGGCCGAAAGCGCCGCGTTCCTTGAGCAGTCGCACCGCGCGCTGCTTGGCCGCGCGGTCGAGGGTGTCGAGCTTGCCGCCGAGTTCGCGCTCGACGTCGCCGATGAGCCGGGCCAGCGCGCTGTGCAGCTCGACGGCGGGCTCGCCCGTGTCGTCGCCGACCTGCCGGAGCTGGAGGGTCACGCGGGTCGCGCCGCCGTTCAGCGCCGCCCTGGCGATGGCGGGGAGCGCGTCGAGCAAGGTGTCGGCGTCGCCGCGGACGAGGGTGCCGAGCGGGCCGAAATCGGCGGAAAGGCCCGCGTCTTCCGCGGTGTCACGGGCTTTGACGGCGTGTTCGGGTGGCGGACCCTCGCCGTGGAACGGTTCGCTGGTGAACTCGGCTTCTAACTGCACCAAGCGAAGGTAGCGCCGCCCGGGCTCGTTGACGAGCAGGGTGGCCGGAGTTAATGTCGGAGTGCGAAACCTCGATTCCACCTAGTGGAAGTTGGAGGCTTTAGATGGACCTGGTGATCAAGGCCGCCCGAGCCGTGACGGCCGCCGGAGAGGTGCCCGCGACGATCGGTGTCGACGAGGGCCGCATCGTCGCGGTGGAACCCGCCGGAGCCGCGCTGGACGGCGAGCGGGTGCTCGAATTCGGCGAAGACGTCGTGGTGCTGCCGGGTCTCGTGGACACACATGTGCACGTCAACGATCCCGGCCGCACCGAATGGGAGGGTTTCGCTTCGGCGACCCGGGCGGCCGCGGCGGGCGGGGTCACCACGATCGTGGACATGCCGCTGAACAGCCTGCCGCCCACGGTCGACGTCGCGTCGCTGGAGGTGAAGCGCAAGACCGCCGAGGGCCGGGTGCACGTCGACGTCGGGTTCTGGGGTGGCGCGATCCCCAGCAATCTCGCGGATCTTCGCGGCCTGCACGAGGCCGGGGTGTTCGGCTTCAAGTCGTTCCTGCTGCATTCCGGTGTCGACGAGTTCCCGCCGCTGGACGCGCGCGGGCTCGAAGAGGCGATGACCGAACTGCGCACCTTCGACGGCATGATCATCGTGCACGCGGAGGACTCCGACGCGATCGAGCACGCGCCCGATCCGCACGGCGAGAAATATGAGGACTTCCTGCACTCGCGTCCGCGCGGCGCGGAGAACGTGGCGATCGCGCAGGTGATCGAGCTCGCCAGGAAGACCGGCGTCCGCGCGCACATCCTGCACCTGTCGTCTTCGGACGCGCTGCCGATGGTCGAGAGCGCGCGGCGCGACGGTGTCCGGCTGACCGCCGAGACCTGCCCGCACTATCTGAGTTTCACCGCGGAGGAGATCGGGGACGGCGCGACGCAGTTCAAGTGCTGCCCGCCGATCCGCGAAGCCGGGAACCGGGAACTGCTGTGGCAAGGCCTCGCCGACGGTGTCATCGACTGCGTGGTGACCGACCATTCACCGTGCACGCCGGAGCTGAAACGCTTCGACAGCGGCGATTTCGGGCTCGCCTGGGGTGGGATCGCGGGTCTGCAGCTCGGCCTGCCCGCGGTCTGGACCCAGGCGCGGCAGCGCGGTTTCGCACTCACCGACGTCGTCCGCTGGATGGCCGAACACCCGGCCGCGCAGGCGGGGATGCGGCGCAAGGGACACCTCGCGCCGGGCTACGACGCCGACTTCAGCGTGTTCGCGCCCGACGAGGCTTTCGTCGTCGACGTCGCGAAATTGAAGCACCGCAACCCGGTCAGCGCCTACCACGGGCGTCCGCTCGCGGGCGTCGTCCGGAGCACGTGGTTGCGGGGCGAGGAGATCACCGGTGACGACCCGGCAGGCGTTCTGCTGACCCGGGGTGACTGCTGAGATGGAGGAGACCGTGAACGACCATCCTGAATGGACTGCCCTGCCCGACCTGGCCTCGCGGAAATTCGGCGGGACCGTGATGTGGGCGACGGACGAGTTGTTCGCCGAGAAGGAGAACCTGGTCAATCCGTGGGTGCCCGCGCACCGGACGGAGACGTTCGGGCCGAAGGGGCAGGTCTACGACGGCTGGGAGACCCGACGGCACCGTGAGCCCGGCGACGACCAGGCCGTCGTCCGGCTCGGCCTGGCGGGCGCGATCACCGGCGTCGTCGTGGACACCGCGTTCTTCAAGGGGAACTACCCGCCGTTCGTCTCGGTCGAGGCGTGCGCCGCCGAGGGATACCCCAGTGCCGCCGAATTGTCCACAGTGGACTGGGACGTGCTGGTGAAGCGCGGCGCGGCCGCGGGACACACGGAGAACTTCTTCGAGATCGGCGGGAGCAAGCGCTACACGCACGTCCGGCTGACCATGCATCCGGACGGCGGAGTGGCCCGGCTGCGGGTGCACGGCACGCCGATCCCGGACCCGCGCCTGCTCGACCCCGGCTCGCTCGACCTGGCCGCGCTGGAGAACGGCGCGGTGGTCACCGGATGCAGCGACATGTTCTATTCCTCGCCCGACAACCTGTTCTCACCCGGGCTCGCCGCGCATCAGGCCGAGGGCTGGGAGACAGCGCGGCGGCGCGATGACGGGAACGACTGGGTCACCGTGCGGCTGGCCGGCGCGGGCGTCGTCCGGTTCGCCGAGTTCGACAACAGCAACCTCAAGGGCAACGCGCCGGGCTGGGCGGCCCTGAGCGGGCGGGACGGCGACGGCGAGTGGGCCGAGCTGCTGCCGAAGACGCGGTTGCAGCCGGACACGCGGCACCGGTTCGCGCTCGCCGCGGGACCCGAGGTGACCGAAGTCCGGCTCGACATCTACCCCGATGGTGGCATGGCGCGCCTACGCCTCTTCGGAGCGCTTTCCGAACGAGGCCGTGCCGATGTCGCCGCGCGCTTCGAGGGCGCTCAGGGCTGAGCCCCGGGCCGGTTCAGGTACGCGGAGAACAGCGACAGGACGATCCCGATCGAGAAGATCGCGGTGAGCCACCAAGCGCCGTCGATGGACAGGTTCCACACCAGGGCACCCGCCATGAGCACTGCCATGACGATGTTCCTGAGCTGCAACGGCGTCGGTTTGGCCATACCGCCACCTTCTCACGCGCCGCCCCCGGCGCTGGTCAGGGGGCGGCGCCGGAGGATCAGCCGAGGGCCGCGCGAAGCCGCCGGTCCCGTTCCTCCGGCGTCTGCCGGGGACAGCTGGCGCATTTCGGATTGCCCGCTTCGTAGATCAAGCAGCAAGAAGCACGGCGTACCACGGTGTTCCGCCCGATCCGGGAGAACCGCGGCTCCGGCATCCCGAGACCGATCGCGGCCACGAGCGGTGCCGCCAGCGAGATCGCGCGTTCGGTGTCGCCGGTCCACAAGAGGCGGTTGCCGATCGAATCCGTCGCGATCGCGCCCAGCGCGCGCGGATTCGCTCCGGTGACGGCCGAGATCGTCCCGATCGCCGTGGCCAGCGTCGCGGCGAACGCCTCGCCGAGTTCGGCCAGGCCGCCGTCGAGGATCCGTGACGAGCGGGCGCCGGTGAAGCGGCCGTCCGGGACGAGGTCGATCGTGACGGCGTCGAGTGACGGGTCCAAGGGCGCGCCGTCGCGCACGAGGGACTCCACCGAGGGGGCGACGAGGACCGAGGACAGCGAGTACCACCAGATGGTGCCGAGCACTTCGGGCCGGGAGCAGCCGTAGAGCTTCGCCGCGCCGCCGACGCGGGCGCTGACCCAGGCGGCGTCGGCGAGCAGGGTCGCGGGCGCCTCCATCAGGGCACCGGCCGGTACAGGGTGACGCTGAACGACGTGGTGACGTCCACCGGACCGGTGATCGCGTCGAGGCGTTCCCGTCGTCCGTCACGGTGGAGGTGATGCGCGCTCGGGCCCATCTCGACGACTTGGCGGACCTGGGCGGGCGACAACTTCACCCGCTGGGCGACTTCGAGCCGGTCCACCCGGCTGAAACGCTCACCGAGGGTTTCCTCCAGCCGCGCGTCCTTGCCGCCGTCGACGGAGATCACCAGGTCGCCCAGCTCCCGCAGATGCCCGGGGTTCGGCGTCGCGACGACCAGCAGCCCGTCCGCGGTCAGGACGCGGTGGAACTGCGGGGCGTTGCGGGGCGCGAAGACGTTGAGGATCAGTGACGCGCTCGAGTCCGCCACCGGCCAGGGTTCCCACAGATTCCACACGGCCGCGCCCGCGCGCGTGTGCGCGCGAGCGGCCCGGCGCAGGGCGACGGCGGAGACGTCGAGCGCCAGTCCGTACGCGGCGGGGACGGCGTCGAGCACGTGCGCGAGGTAGTACCCCGTGCCCGCCCCGGCGTCGATGATCAGCCCGTTCCCGACGTGCTCCGAAGCCACCTTCGCGAGGGCGTCGGCGAGAGGCAGATAGGCGCCCGAAGAGAGCAGGTCGACGCGGGCCGCGACCATCGGCGCGGTGTCCGCCGTGCCGGCCGGGATGCGCGCGTGCAGAAGATTGACGTAACCCTGCTTCGCCACGTCGAACGAGTGGCCCCGCTCGCAACGCACCGTGCGCCCGGCTGACCCGACCGGGTCACCGCAGACCGAGCACAGCAGCGACCGGACGACCTCCGGTGGCAGTGGGTCATTGCCGTGCTCACGCGTGTCCATGGGGATATTCGACCACGACGTTTCGCAACCGGACAGAACGCACCGGGTTCCCGGAAACCTGCGTGTAACAACGCCGTACCGACAGTTCACGCGGGTGAAACCTGAATCGCGGCCCGAGGAAACACCCCGGTCCAAGGATTCCTGCGCAGTACACCCCAGGCACGGGAGGAAGATTGTGCTGAACGCAGGAGACACCGCATGGGTGTTGATCAGCGCCGCGCTGGTCATGCTCATGACACCGGGATTGGCGTTCTTCTACGGCGGCATGGTCCGCGCGAAGAGCGTTCTGAACATGTTGATGATGAACTTCATCGCGCTCGCCGTCGTCGGCGTCCTCTGGACGCTGTACGGCTTCACGATGGCTTTCGGCAACGACGTGGGCGGAGGGCTGCTCGGTAACTTCGACTTCGCGGGTCTTTCGACCATTTCCGGCAAGCTCGCCGGCTTCGCGACCGCCGCGACGAGCACCACGCCCGAGGTCGCCTGGCCCGGCGCGGACGGGCTGCCGCTGTTCGCCTTCGTGATGTTCCAGCTGATGTTCGCGATCATCACGCCCGCGCTGATCTCCGGTGCCATCGCCGACCGCGCCAAGTTCTGGGGCTGGACGCTGTTCGTCGCGGTGTGGGTGACCATCGTGTACTTCCCGGTCGCGCACTGGGTGTTCTCGTTCGACGGCTTCATCGGCGCCGATTCGGTCGGCGGCTGGATCGCCAACCAGCTCAAGGCGCTGGACTTCGCGGGCGGTACCGCGGTCCACATCAACGCCGGCGCGGCGGGCCTGGCGCTCGCGATCGTGCTCGGCAAGCGCAAGGGCTGGCCCAAGGGCACCGGGCGCCCGCACAACGTGCCGTTCGTGCTCCTGGGCGCCGCGCTCCTGTGGTTCGGCTGGTACGGCTTCAACGCCGGTTCGGCGCTGGCCGCCAACGATCTCGCCGCCGTCGCGTTCACCAACACCACCGTCGCGACCGCGGCCGCGATCCTCGGCTGGCTGGTCGTCGAGCAGATCAAGGTCGGCAAACCGACCACCCTCGGCGCCGCCTCCGGTGCCGTCGCGGGTCTCGTCGCGATCACCCCGGCGGCCGGGTTCGTCAGCCCGCTGGGTGCCATCGCGATCGGTCTGATCGCCGGTGCCCTGTGCGCCCTGGCGATCAGCCTCAAGTTCCGCTTCGGTTTCGACGACTCCCTCGACGTCGTCGGCGTCCACCTCGTGGGTGGTCTCGTCGGTACGCTGCTCATCGGCTTCTTCGGCACCACCAGCGTCAACTCGCTCGGCGTCGACGGCCTGTTCTACGGCGGTGGCCTCGGCCAGCTGGGCAAGCAGGCGCTCGCGGCCGCCGTGGTCCTCGGCTACTCGTTCGTGCTCACCTTCGTCATCGGCTGGGTGATCAAGAAGCTCGGCGGGTTCCGCGTCAGCGCGGAGGACGAGGTCAGTGGTATCGATGAGGCCCAGCACGCGGAGAGCGCGTACGACTTCACCGGTTCGGGCGGCGGCCTCGGCCAGCCGACCAGCATCCCGGTCAAGGCGCCCACCGGAAACGCGGCCACGAAACTCGAGGAGAGCAAGGCATGAAGCTGATCACCGCGATCGTCAAGCCGTTCACGCTCGACGACGTCCGCTCCGCGCTGGAACAGCTGGGCGTGCTCGGCATGACGGTCAGCGAGGTGCAGGGCTACGGCAGGCAGAAGGGCCACACCGAGGTCTACCGGGGTGCGGAGTACTCCGTCGACTTCGTGGCGAAGCTGCGGGTCGAGGTCGTCACCGACGATTCGAACGTCGAAAAGGTCCTCGACGCGATCACCACCGCCGCCCACACCGGCAAGATCGGCGACGGCAAGATCTGGGTGACACCGGTCGAGACGGTGATCCGGGTACGCACCGGCGAGCGCGGCTCGGACGCGCTATAGGCGTCAGGGATGGCCGACGGGGGTGAGCTGGTCAAGGCCACCGAGCGATTGCTCGAGGGCAGGCACGGGAGGCTGGGCGCGTCCGCGTTGCGGGCGGCGCTGGTCGACCTCTACGAATTCTGGTTGGGCAAGGGCGCCGCGGCGGCCGGCGTCGACACCGCTGAACCCGGTGTCGCGCTGGCGGCCGTCGGCGGCCTGGGGCGCCGCGAGCTGGTGCCCTTCTCCGACCTCGACCTGCTGTTGCTGCACAACGGCAACAGCGGTGTCGGCGAGATCGCCGACGCGATCTGGTACCCGTTGTGGGACGCCAAGATCGGCCTCGACCACTCGGTCCGCACACCGGGTGAGGCGCTGAAGGTGGCGTCCGAGGATCTGCGGACCGCGATGGGACTGCTCGACATCCGTCACATCGCGGGGGACGCCGAAATCACGGCCAGACTGGGGGCCGCCGCCCGGGACCAATGGCGGCGGACCGCCCGGAAACGGGTCGGCGAACTGTCGGACTCGGTGCACCAGCGCTGGGCTCGCAGCGGTGAGATCGCGCAGTCCGCCGAGCCGGACCTCAAACACGGCCGAGGCGGGCTTCGCGACTTCGCCGTCTTGGAGGCACTCGCGGCCGCACAGTTGACAGCGAGGCCCGGCGAGGAACTGCTGGCGGCCAAGAGCCTGCTGCTCGACGTCCGGACTGAGTTGCGCCGGGAACTGCGCCGGGAGCGGGACATCCTCAGCGCCCCGGAGGCCGAAACGGTCGCGGGTGAACTCGGCTTCGGCGACAGGTTCACCTTGGCGCGCAAGCTTTCCGGTATCGGACGGACGATCGCGTACGCGGTCGACGTGGCAATCCGGTCCACTGTGGAGCCGCCCAAGGCGCGGTTCGGGCGGCGGCCGGTGCGGACGCCGCTCGACGAAGGTGTCGTGCTGCACGGGAACGAGGTGGCGCTGGCGCGGGACGCGCTGCCTGCCAAGGACCCGGCGCTGCTGCTGCGGGTCGCGGCGGCGTCGGCGCGGATCCGCAAGCCCATCGCGCACGGGACCTTGCGGACGCTCGCCGACACCGCGCCGGAACTGCGCGCGCCCTGGCCCGCCGACGCCCTCAAGGCGCTGGTGGAACTGCTCGGCGCGGGCGAGGGGCTGGTCGACGCGGTCGAGGCGCTCGACCGGACGGGCCTGTGGGCGCGGCTGTTCCCCGAATGGGGTGCGGTGCGGGATCTCCCGCCGAGGTCGCCGGTGCATTCGTGGACCGTCGACAGGCATCTCGTGCGCGCCGCCGTCGAGGCGTCGAAACTGACGACCACCGTTTCGCGGCCGGATCTGCTGCTGATCGGCGCGCTGCTGCACGACATCGGCAAGGGCCGCGACGCGGACCATTCCGAACTCGGCGCGAAGATCAGCGCCCAGGTCGCGGTCCGGCTCGGGCTGTCGAAGGGCGATTCGGCGCTGGTGGCGGCGATGGTCCGGCATCACCTGCTGTTGCCGCACACCGCGACGCGGCGGGACATCAGCGATCCGGCCACGATCCAGCGGGTGACGAAGACCCTCGACGACAACCTGGTCCTGCTGGAACTCCTGCACGCGCTGACGACGGCCGACTCACTGGCCACCGGGCCGGGCGTGTGGACCGACTGGAAGGCCAGGCTGCTCGCCGAACTCGTGTCCGGTTGCGAGGAAGCTTTGCACGGCAAGGGTTTCGTGCCACCGGAGCCGATGGGGGCCGAACAACGGGAGCTCGTCGCCGAAGCCGTCGCGTCCGGTCGTGGCGAGGTGCGGATCACCGCGGCGGGCAAGGTCGTGACCGTGGTGCTCGCGGTCCCGGCCCGCGCCGAACTCCTGGCGCCTGCCGCCGGGGTGCTCGCGCTGAACTCCCTGGAGGTCCACGCGGCGGTGCTGCGCGGGCACGACGGGGGACGGGCGGGTGTGTTCACGGCGTCGCCGAAGTTCGGCTCGCTGCCCGACGTCACGTTGCTGCGTGAGCAGTTCGCGCGGGCGGTGGCCGGGACGCTGCCGCTCACGCAACGGCTCGCGGCGAAGGAACGGGACTACGGCGAGACTCCCACGGCGAACGCGAAGGTGATCTGGTTCGACGACGAGACCAGCGGGCAGGACACGGTCGTGGTCGAACTGCGGGCCGCGAACCGGATCGGGCTGCTGTACCGGGTCGCGGGCGCGCTGCGCCGATGCGAGGCCGAGGTGCGCTGGGCGAAGGTGGCGACCCTCGGTGGCGCCGTCGTCGACTCGTTCGCCGTCGCGCCGCGGACCGGCCGGGTCGACCAGGCGTGGCGGTCCAAGATCGAAGCCGCGCTGCTGGCGGCCGCTTCTTGACGGCCCCGGAGGCGGGAGCAAAGGTCCCTTGCTCCCGCCCCGGGGTGTCGCGCGAAGTGCGGAGGGTGACGGTGGCAGGATGTGCGCGGTCGAAACCCGAAGGATCCGGAGGGGCGGTGAGCGCGTGCTCGGTCACGAGCAGGACTCACCCGGGCCCCAGCGGACCTCGTTGCCGCCGACCGTCGTCGCCTCCCACTTCCGGGCCTGCGCGGACGACCTCGCCGTCTCCCTGACCGCGTCCGGCACCGCCGCGACCGTTCCCGAGCTGCTCAAGGTGGTCCGGCACCTCGTCGCGGGCCAGCAGGCGCTGGCCATCGCGCTCGAAGGCATGGCGGGCCGGGTCGAGGTGGGCGGCGAGGGCGCGTTGTCCACCGCTCCGCTGGTCGACGTCGAGGTCGTCGCGGAAGTACTCCGAGCGGCCGCCACCGCTGTCGACTGTTCGGCCGAAGCGCTCGCCGAATCACGCCCGTCATTCGAATGTGTGAGCGAATCAGTGGCCCCTGACACCCGTTTGTAGCTGTTCCGCCGCTTCGGCGCGTGGATACGCTGACCTGGCGGAGGTGGGCCATGCGCGCGGTGTGGAAAGGCACGATCGGATTCGGGACTTACGCCATCCCGGTGAAGGCGTACAGCGCGACCGAAGAACACAGCGTCCCCCTCCACCAGGTGCACGAGCCGGACGGCGGCAGGATCCGGGTGAAGTGGGTCTGCGAGGTCGACGGCGCCGAAGTGCCCACGACCGAGATCGCCAAGGGGCACCCCGTTCCCAACGGCGACGTCGTCCTGCTGACCGGCGGTGACTTCGCGTCACTGCTCGCGCCGACCACCCAGTCGATGGACGTCGTCGGCTTCACCCCGGCCGAGCAGGTCGACTCGATGTACTTCTCGCGCAGCTACTACCTCGAACCGGAGCCCTCGGGTACGAAGCCGTACATGCTGCTGAGCGAGGCGTTGCAGCAGTCCGGGCGCATCGCGATCGTGAAGGTGACGCTGCGGCAGCGCGAGACGCTGGGCGCGCTGCGCGTGCGGGACCAGGTGATCCTGCTCGAGACGATGCTGTGGCCCGACGAGATCCGGCGGCCCGACTTCCCGTTCCTCCACGAGGACGTCGACCTGCGGCGTGGGGAGCTGCGGAACGCGGTCTCGCTGATCGAAGACCTCACGGAGGACTTCGAACCGGCCCGGTACACCGATCGCTACCGGGAGGCGCTCGAAGCGCTCATCCAGGCGAAACTGGACGGGGACGACGTCCTCCAGCCGACAGCCGCCGAGCAGGCGGAGGGCGTGACGCGACTGCTGGCGGCCTTGCAGCGGAGTGCCGTCGAAGCCGACCGTGCCCCGGTCGCGAAGGCCAAGGACGCCGCGGACAAGGCGCGTCAGGCGCGGACGCGGGCGAAGAAGGCTTCGTCGGCCAAAACGCGCGCCGAGACCAGTTGAGTAGTTCTACCCAGGGACAGTTGGGGGTCTTCACGCTGCCGTGACCCCGCGGTGACCGGGCATGGTTATGCCATCGCGCGGAGAGAGCGCGGGGAGCGGAAATCGCCTGGTACTGGGGGTCCGGCGAGACCGAATCCCGCGAAACTCGCCAAGTGTGCTCACGGTCGGCTCGCGGGGAGGCGAGTCTTCCGTAGGGGCTCCGGTACCGGTTTGCGAGGGGCGACCGGTCCCGGAGCCCTGTTTCGCGTCAAGCCCGGAACGCCGAGGCGTTGTCCGCGACCCAGTCCGCGTAGCTCCGCGGTGGGCGTCCGAGTGCTTCGGCCACGCCGTCGGTCACGAGACCGGGCTTCCCGGCGAGCCGCCGGTACCGGTTCATCAGCGCCTCGACGAAGGCTTCGGGAAAGCCTCGCGCGATCATGCTCCCCGCGGCCGCGTCGGCCGGAACTTCCTGGTACCGCAAGGTTCTGCCGAGCACCGTGCCGATCATCCCGACCATTTCCGCGTGCGTGAGCGATCGCGGTCCGGTCAGTTCGAGTTTCCGGCCCGTGAACCCGTCGGTCACCAGCGCGCGGGCCACCACGTCGGCCAGGTCCCGCTCGTGCAGCGGCGCCTCGGCGAAGTTTGCGAACGGGCCGGCGACGACATCGCCCGCCCTGATCTGGCCCGCCCAGGTCAGCCGGGTGTTGGCCGCGAAGAAGGACGCCCGCACGCTCACCCAGTCCAGCCCGCTGTCGACGGCGGCTCGCTCGGTCTCCTTGTTCCGGTCGCCCTGGAAACGTGACGGCTGGTCCTCCGCCGGCTCGTCGACGTTGGTGGCGGACAACGCGACGACTCGTCGCACGCCGTGGTCCTTCGCCAGCGCGAGTACTTCCGCGGGGGCGGCGGCCGCGGCCCGGGAGTGCAGGAAGATCCCGGTGACGCCCGCCATGAAGGGGGCGATGGTTTCGGGAACCGACGGATCCCCTTCGACGACTTCGACTCCGGAAGGCCAGCCGGACGTGGCTTTCGCGTCGCGGGTCACCGCGCGGACGCGCACGCCCTCCTCGGCGAGCTTGGCGACCAGCGGCCGCCCGACCAGACCGCTGGCCCCGGTGATCAGGTACATGACAAGTCCCCCTTACTCGCTGTCATACAATATGGAAACCGTATCACTTCGGAGCATGGGAACGAGATAATATGACTTCCGTAACATCGGGCGGGCGGCCTCGGCGACGGAAAGTCGCGGGGATCAAAGGGGCCCTGCGCGAGCTGAACAACCAGCTCGCGCTCTTCAATCACCAGCTCAGCGCCAAGGTCGCGCTCAAGCCGGTGGACTTCGACTGCCTCGAGCTGCTCAACCTGCACGGCCCGCTCAGCCCGAGCGCGCTCGCGAAGCAGGCGGGCCTGCATCCGGCGACGATGACCGGCGTGCTGGACCGGCTGCAACGCGCGGGCTGGGTCACCCGTGACCGGCCGCGGGACGCGGTCGACCGTCGCGCGGTCGTCGTCGCGGTGACCGGCGATCGCGACGCCGAGATATACCGGCACCTGGCCGGGATGAACGCGAAGATGGACGATCTCTGCGGCGGCTACACCGACGCCGAGCTGGACCTGATCGGCGATTTCCTGCGGCGCGCCACCGCGGCGGGGAAAGACGCGACCGGGGACCTTGCCGGGGAAAGCGAATAGGCGGGGCCGTCCGCAACCGCGTCAACGCCGGCGTCGGACACCGACTACCCTGGGAAGCCGCCGGTTCGTACCGGCGAGCCACAACGACCCAGCTGGAGCGTGCACACCCGTGTTCGACACCCTCTCCGATCGGCTCACGTCCGCCCTGCAGACCCTGTCTCGCAAGGGCAGGCTCTCCGACGCCGACATCGACGCCACCGCGCGCGAGATCCGTATCGCGCTGCTCGAGGCGGATGTCGCGCTCTCCGTGGTCAAGGACTTCATCGCCCGTATCAAGGAACGCGCCAAGGGCGCCGAGGTGCACGGCGCGCTGAACCCGGCGCAGCAGGTCATCAAGATCGTCAACGAGGAACTCGTCACCATCCTCGGCGGCGAGACCAGGCGGCTCACGTTCGCGAAGAACCCGCCGACGGTCATCATGCTCGCGGGTCTCCAGGGTGCCGGTAAGACCACGCTCGCCGGCAAGCTCGCGATGTGGCTGAAGAAGCAGGGCCACGCGCCGATGCTGGTCGCCTGTGACCTCCAGCGCCCCAACGCGGTCACGCAGCTCCAGGTCGTCGGTGAGCGGGCCGGGGTCGCGGTCTTCGCGCCCGAGCCCGGAAACGGTGTCGGCGACCCGGTCGACGTCGCCCGCCGCGCCATCGACGAGGCGAAGCGCGCCCAGCACGACATCGTCCTGGTCGACACCGCCGGTCGTCTCGGTGTCGACGAAGAGCTGATGAAGCAGGCCGCGGACATCCGCGACGCCGTTTCGCCCGACGAGACGCTGTTCGTCGTCGACGCGATGATCGGTCAGGACGCGGTCACCACGGCCGAGGCGTTCCGTGACGGTGTCGGCTTCACCGGCGTCGTGCTCACCAAGCTCGACGGTGACGCCCGCGGTGGTGCCGCGCTTTCGGTCCGTCAGGTCACCGGCCAGCCGATCCTGTTCGCGTCGAACGGCGAGAAGCTCGAGGACTTCGACCTCTTCCACCCGGACCGGATGGCCAGCCGGATCCTCGGCATGGGTGACGTGCTCAGCCTCATCGAGCAGGCCGAGCAGCACTTCGACCAGGAGAAGGCCGAGCAGACCGCGGCCAAGCTCGGCAGCGGCCAGCTCACCCTCGAAGACTTCCTCGAGCAGATGCTCGCGGTCCGCAAGATGGGCCCGATCGGCAACCTGCTCGGCATGCTGCCCGGCGCCGGGCAGATGAAGGACCAGCTCGCGCAGGTCGACGACAAGCAGCTCGACAAGCTGCAGGCGATCATCCGCGGCATGACCCCCGCCGAGCGCGATGACCCGAAGATCATCAACGCCTCCCGCCGGATCCGGATCTCGAAGGGCTCGGGCGTCTCCATCCGCGAGGTCAACGACCTGGTCAACCGGTTCTTCGAGGCGCGCAAGATGATGGCGCAGATGGCGGGCCGCTTCGGCTTCGGCGGCGGAGGCGGCGGCAGCAAGAACCGCAAGGGCAAGAAGGGGAAGAAGGGCAAGGGGCGCGGCCCGACGCAGCCCAAGGTCCGCGGCGGCTTCCCCGGCGGCATGCCGATGCTGCCCCCGGGCGGGATGCCCGGCGGCCCCGGCGGGATGCCCGACCTCTCCCAGCTCGGCGGCATGAACGACGTCCCCGGGTTCGACCCGAAGAAGTTCAAGCTGCCGAAGGACAAGTAGCCCGTGGAGGCGCTGCACCTGGCGGGGGTCGTCCTGCCGGACGGCGAGCATCGCGAGCTGTGGGTCACCGGCGGCCGGATCACCACCGAACCGGTCGCCGGAGCGGAAACCGTCGTCCGGGAAGGCTTTCTGGTCCCCGGACTGGTCGACGCGCATTGCCATCCCGGGATCGGCGTCGGCGGTCCGACCACGATCGAAGAGGCCGCCGGGCAGGCGATCACCGATCGCGACGCCGGGACGCTGCTGATCCGCGACTGCGGGCTGCCGATCGACGTCCGGCCGTTGCAGGAGCGAGCCGACCTGCCGCGGATCATCCGCGCCGGACGGCATCTCGCCCTGCGCAAGCGCTACATCCCCGGTCTGGGCATCGAACTCGAAGACCCTTCCGAGCTGCCGAAGGCGGTCGCCGAACAGGCCCGTGACGGCGACGGCTGGGTCAAGCTCGTCGGCGACTGGATCGACCGCGGCGTCGGCGACCTGGCGCCGCTGTGGCCCGACGACGTCCTCGCCGAGGCCATCGCCGTCGCGCACGCCGAGGGAGCCAAGGTGACGGCGCACGTGTTCGGCCAAGCCGCCTTGCCGGGCCTGATCGGCGCGGGGATCGACTGCCTCGAACACGGCACGGAACTCTCCCCGGACCAGCTGGGAGTCCTCGCCGAACGCGGGATCGCGCTCGTGCCGACCCTGATCAACATCGAGAACTTCCCGGGCATCGCCGACAAGGCGGGCAAGTACCCGGTCTACGCCGACCACATGCGCGCGTTGCACGCGGGCGTCGGCGAAATGGTCTCGACGGCGATCGAGGCGGGCGTCCGGGTGTACGCCGGAAGCGACGCGGGCGGAATGGTCGAGCACGGCAGGCTCGTCGACGAGATCGAGGCGCTGCACAAGGCAGGCATGTCCGCCGAACAGGCGCTGGCGTCGGCGTCGTGGGCCGCGCGCGAATGGCTCGGCGTGCCGGGGATCATCGACGGCGCTTCGGCGGATCTCCTTGTCTACGCCGAAGATCCGCGTAAGAACCTCGCGGTGCTCCGGAATCCGAGCCACATCGTGCTGCGTGGCAAGATCTACGCCTGACCCGCCTCCATCCGTGACCGGAGCGGTACCTAGCGTGGAGGCGTGGTGGACGACGGACAAGCTCGCGAGCGCTTGGTGCTCGGAGCGCATTGGGGGTTCGTAGCGTTCTTCGCGGGCATCGCCGGATACCACCTCGTCACGCTCGTCATGAGCTTCTTGCTGTCAGGCCGCTTCGGCGGCTACGACCCGCTCGAACTCCGTGACGTCGGCCCGCTGCTGATCCTCGCGTTCCTGCCGACCCTCGTGCTCGGCCTCGGCCCCGCCATCGGCTCTCGCGTCTGGGGGCAGGGGCTCCGCACGGACTTCGGGCTCAGACCCACCTGGCGCGACGTCCGGATCGGGCTCGCCTGCGGGGCGGCCGCGCTCGCCGCCGGCTACCTCCTCAACCTGCTCCTGCTGGCCGTCTACGGGACCGACGGCGACGACAGGACCTTCTCCGACGTCTCGCCGAGCCCGATCACGGAACTGTCGGGTACCGCCGATGGGGACACGATCTGGCTGGTACTGGCCGCGGTCATCGTCGTCCTCGCCGCTCCGGTCACCGAAGAACTGCTCTTCCGCGGCACGCTCTGGAACGCGATGGGCTTCCACCGCCTGCCATCGTGGGTGATCCTGCTGGTCACCGCGCTGGTGTTCGCCCAGCTGCACGGGGAAGCCGCGCGCACGATCGCGCTGTTCGGCCAGGGCATCGCCATCGGCCTCGCCCGCTATCTTTCCGGCCGGGTGAGCGCGGCCGTCATCGCGCACGCCGCCAACAACCTCCCTCCGGCTGTATTGCTCTTCGCGGCGAGGTGACCGCCGCCGGAGGCGGTTAGAGTCTGTGAGTAACCGAACGATCACCGGAGGATCGGCGTGACCGTATCTCAGCCCAGGGAGCCGATCCCCGAGGCCGCGCCGCCGGACGAAGTCATCGCCGGAGGTGAGGTGGCCGCGCCCGGCACACCACCGCCGCATCGCTGGGGATTCGGGGCCTTCCTGCTGGTGGAGGCCGTCCTGCTGGCGTCGGCGGCGTTCATCAGTGTCCTGCTCGGTGACGTCCAGCCCGGCCAGCCCCTGCCGATGCGCATGGTGCTGCTGGGCACGATGGTGCCGACGATGATCGCGGCCGGTGCCGCGCTGCTGATCACCCGGCTGCGGGGCAACGGCCCGCTCGTCGACCTGCGGATCGGCTGGAGCTGGGCCGACGTCAAGGTCGGCCTCAAACTCGGGGTGCTGGGGCTCGGGTTCACCTCGCTCGCCGCCTGGGCCTGGACGCAGATCGTGGGCAACGAGAACGCGACCTCGGCGATCAGCGCGCTCGTGGAAGACCGGCGGATGTCGGTCTCGGCGGCCGTCGTGATGTTCATCTACCTGTGGCTGGTCGGGCCGATCTGCGAGGAGATCATCTACCGCGGCCTGCTGTGGGGAGCGGTCGAACGGCTGACGTGGCGCACCGAACGCTGGGGGAGGATCGCGGCGTTCCTGGTCTCCACGGCCGTTTTCGCGGCGAGCCACCTCGAACCGCTGCGCACCACGTTGCTGCTGGTGATCGCGATCCCGATCGGACTGGCCAGGGTGTTCACCGGACGGCTGCTCGGCAGCGTGGTCGCCCATCAGGTGAACAACTTCCTCCCGGCCGTGACGATCCTGCTCGCCTCGCTCGGGATAGCCGCGTTCTGACGGCCGGGTGGCATCTGGCAGAATGTTCGCTTGCCTGCTTTGGCCGGACCCTCTCACCGCGCCCGAGCTCACCCTTCGGGTGTGCGCAGCCGTGTCCCCACGCGGCAGGCGTGCGCCTTCCACATGCATCAGAGAGAACTGAGGAGTACCCACACCCGTGGCCGTCAAGATCAAGCTGCAGCGTCTCGGCAAGATCCGTGCGCCGTACTACCGCATCATCGTCGCCGACGCGCGCACCCGCCGTGATGGCAAGGCCATCGAGACGATCGGCAAGTACCACCCCAAGGAAGAGCCGAGCTTCATCGAGGTCGACACCGAGCGGGCCCAGCACTGGCTGTCCGTCGGCGCCCAGCCGACCGAGCCGGTCCAGCGCATCCTCGAGATCACCGGTGACTGGCAGAAGTTCAAGGGCCTGCCGGGCGCCGAGGGCACCCTGAAGGTCGCCGAGCCGAAGCCGTCGAAGCAGGACCTGTTCAACGCCGCGCTCGCCGCCGCCGGTGACTCGGCCTCCGCCGAGGCCACCACGCCGAAGAAGAAGTCCGCCCCGAAGAAGGCCGAAGCCGACAAGGCCGAAGCCGCCGAGGGTGACAAGGCCGAGGCGTGAGCTTCCTCGCTGACTCCCTCGAGCACCTGGTGCGCGGGATCGTCGACAACCCGGACGAGGTCCGGGTCGAGCTGCTGACCACGCGTCGTGGCCGCACGCTCGAGGTGCACGTGCACCCCGACGATCTCGGCAAGGTGATCGGCCGGGGCGGTCGTACCGCGACCGCCCTGCGCACCGTCATGGGCGGCATCGGTGGCCGCGGCGTCCGCGTGGACGTCGTCGACACCGATCGCTGACCAAGGACCAACGGGATGGACGTCGTAGTCGGCCGGATCGCCAAGGCGCACGGAATCCGCGGGGAACTCGCGGTGGACGTGCGCACGGACTCGCCGGAACAGCGGTTCGCGGTCGGTTCGGCCGTCACGACGAAGCTGCGTGACGGCAGCAGCAGGAACCTCACCATCGCAGCCGCCCGCGAACACAGCGGGCGGCTGCTGGTGCGTTTCGAAGAGGTGCTGACCAGGGACGTCGCGGAAACCCTCCGCGGCGCGCTGCTGATCGCCGACACCTCGACGCTGCCGCCGACCGAAGACCCCGACGAGTTCTACGACCACGAACTCGAAGGCCTGCGGGCCGAACTCACCGATGGCACGCTCGTCGGCAAGGTGCTCGAAATCGTGCACTCACCCGCCGGGGAACTGCTGTCGATCGAGCACGACGGACGCGAGGTGCTGGTGCCGTTCGTGAAGGCGATCGTCCCGGCCGTCGACGTCGCGGGCGGCCGCGTGGTCCTCGACCCGCCGGAAGGCCTGCTGGACGCCTGATGCGCCTCGACGTCGTCACGATCTTCCCCGAATACCTCGACCCGCTCCGCGCCGCGCTGCTCGGCCGCGCGATCGACCGCGGCCTCATCGAGGTCGGCGTGCACGACCTGCGGAACTGGACGCACGACGTCCACCGCGCGGTCGACGACGCGCCGTACGGCGGCGGACCCGGCATGGTGATGAAACCGCAGATCTGGGGCCCCGCCCTGGACGACGTCTGCGGCGAGAACACCCGTCTCGTGGTCCCCACCCCCGCCGGCCGCCCGTTCACCCAGGCCATGGCCCACCAGTACGCCGCCGAGGAACACCTGGTGTTCGCGTGCGGCCGCTACGAGGGCATCGACCAGCGGGTGATCGACGACGCCGCTAAGCGGATGCCCGTCGACGAGGTCTCCATCGGCGACTACGTGCTCGTCGGCGGCGAGGCCGCGGTCCTGGTGATGGTCGAGGCCGTCGTCCGGCTGCTGCCCGGAGTGCTCGGCAACGCCCGCTCCGCCGAGGAGGACTCGTTCTCCGACGGCCTGCTCGAAGGCCCCAGCTACACCCGGCCCGAGGTCTGGCGCGACCTGGCCGTACCGGACGTCCTGCGCTCCGGGAACCACGCGCTGATCGACCGCTGGCGCCGCGACCAGGCGCTGGAACGCACCGTACGGCGCAGGCCCGAACTGATCGGCCTGCTGCCGGAAGGTAGTCTCGACAAGCACGATCTCAAGGTCCTCGACCGGTTGGGCGAGGACACCGGCCAGGCCGGGTCAACCACCTGAGTGCCGGTCTGCAATACTTGACAGGTTGGCGTGAGCAGACGCGCGAATTTGTACTTCGGACACTGTCCGTCGTAAAACCGCGAGGTCGGCCGGAACGCCATAGCCCCCGGGTAGGTCGCAGTGCCCGACACTGCGCGCCCAAGCTGTACGTAAGCCATACGAAGACGAGGACGGACCACCGATGAACACCCTGGACGCGCTGGACGCGCAGTCACTGCGTTCCGACATCCCGGACTTCCGACCGGGCGACACGCTCAAGGTTCACGTCCGCGTCATCGAGGGCAACCGCGAGCGTAACCAGATCTTCCAGGGCGTCGTGCTGCGTCGCCAGGGCGGCGGCATCCGCGAGACCTTCACGGTCCGCAAGGTGTCGTTCGGCATCGGCGTGGAGCGCACCTTCCCGGTGCACTCGCCGAACATCGCCGAGGTCGAGGTCTTCAAGCGCGGCGACGTCCGCCGCGCGAAGCTGTACTACCTCCGTGAGCTTCGCGGCAAGGCCGCCAAGATCAAGGAACGCCGCGAAAACCGCGAGACGACCTCCGCCAAGTAGGTAGCCACTCGGTTACAGGTAACCTGGCGTCGTGGTCGAACCCGTGTCCCAGAACACCTCCGAAGACGAACCCGATCGCCCCGACGAGGAGCGCCCCACCCGGGCCTCCCGACGGGGCCGATCCGGTTCCAAGAAATTCGGCAAGGTCAACAAGAAGCGGTCGTTCTGGAAGGAACTGCCGATCCTGATCGTCGTCGCACTCGTGCTGACGATCCTGATCCAGCAGTTCCTCGCCAAGGTCTACATGATCCCCTCGGGATCCATGGAGACCACCCTGCACGGCTGCGCCGGGTGCACGGGGGACCGGATCCTGGTCGACCGGATCACGTACGACTTCACCGATCCCGGCCCGGGTGACGTGGTGGTCTTCAAGGGACCGCCCGCCTGGGCAGGCGAGATCGAGACGCCGGAGTCCAGCAACATCTTCGTCACCGGCTTCCGCGCGCTCGGTTCGCTGATCGGGTTCGCGCCGCCGGACGAGCGCGACTTCGTCAAGCGGATCATCGCGGTCGGCGGCCAGACGGTGCAGTGTTGCGACAACAACCGGGTCGTCGTGGACGGCAAGGCGCTAGACGAGCCGTACATCCACTGGGAAGAGGGCTTGCCGCCCACCCAGAAGACGTTCGACCCGGTCAAGGTGCCCGCCGGATACGTCTGGGTCATGGGCGACAACCGCAACAACTCGAGCGACTCCCGGTTCCAGGGCGGCGGAGGCGTGAACGGCGCCGTCCCGGTCGACAACATCATCGGCAAGGCGCGTGTCATCGTGCTCCCGCCCGGCCGCTGGGGTGGCGTTTCGGATCACAACCCGCAGGCGAACGCGCAGCCGCTGGCGCTCGGAGCGCCGGCTTGGCAGCAGGGGCTTCCCCTGGGCGTCGGCATCGCCGCGGCGTGGCCCGTGGTGTTCCTCGGCAGGCGGATGTCGTCCGGAGTGCGCAAGGCGGTCGACCGGAGGCGGTAAGGCCTTGAGAGTTCCTGTTCCGCTCACACCGGCCGATCCCCTTCGGCCGCCGCGGGCAGTGGTGCGTGGCGACCTCTTCTGGGGTTTGCAGGGTGCGCTGGACCGGCGGGGCCTCGGCCCCGTGGCCGGAGTCGACGAGGCAGGGCGCGGTGCTTGCGCCGGCCCGCTCGTCGTGGCCGCCTGTGTCCTGCGCCCCGGTGACGCCGCCCGCCTGCCCGAGCTCACCGACTCGAAGGTGCTCACGGCCAAGGCTCGCGACCGGGTCTACGACCGGATCGTGAAGCGTGCCGTCGACTACGCGGTCATCGTCATCCCGGCGGCCGAGGTCGATCTGTTCGGCATCCACGTCATGAACCTCGAAGGCATGCGGCGTGCTGTTTCGGCGCTGCGGGACACGCCGGGCTACGTCCTGACCGATGGCTTTCGCGTGTCCGGGCTGCCCGCCCCGAGCGTCCCGGTGATCAAGGGGGACAAGGCCGTCGCGTGCGTGGCGGCGGCGTCCGTGCTGGCCAAGGTCACGCGCGACCGGATCATGGGCGACCTGCACGACGTCCACCCGCACTACGGTTTCGACGTGCACAAGGGGTACAGCACCACCGACCACAGCGCGGCGTTGGACACTCACGGCCCGAGTCCGGTGCATCGCTGGTCGTACGCCAACGTGGCCACCGCGGCCGCCGCGCACCGGGTGCGACCGCCTCACCCGGTCGTGCTGACCGTCGCCGCGCTGGAAAACCCGAGCGTGCCGATACGTGCCCTCGGCCCGTACGTGGGTAACAATGAACGCTCCGCCGCTGGAGTAGCAGCAGAATCGCGAGGAGGGGCGCGGATTTCATGAGCGCAGAGGATCTCGAGAAGTACGAGACCGAGATGGAGCTCTCGCTTTACCGCGAGTATCGCGACATAGTCGGCCAGTTCTCGTACGTGGTGGAGACCGAGCGGCGGTTCTATCTGGCCAACGCCGTCGACGTGCAGGTGCGCGACGGCGGCGGCGAGGTGTACTTCGAGGTCCGGATGTCCGACGCGTGGGTCTGGGACATGTACCGGCCCGCCAGGTTCGTCAAGCACGTCCGGGTCATCACGTTCAAGGACGTCAACGTCGAGGAACTCGACAAGCCCGATCTTCGCCTGCCTGAGGACGGTCCGTTCTCCGGCTGATCTTTCGCAAGTACGTGAAGGCCCCCTTCACCGCGCCAGGCGCGGTG
>NZ_JBHXJK010000117.1:0-27642 GCF_042723255.1 Amycolatopsis thailandensis | reverse complement strand
CCTTCATGTACTTCACGATCGAGGTGCGACCGGACATGACTCGCGTGATCGAAGGCGGGACTCACGTGTCTGGACACCGCACTCGGGTGTTCGGCCTCTGATCACGCGAGATCCGCCTCCAGGCACGCGAGATCCGGGTCTGATCACGCGATTTCGGTACCGAATCACAGAGAACCCGAAGCACGGCCTGCCGCACCGACGCGGGACCGGACTCGTGGTCAGTGCGGGAATCCCCAGGAGTCGTGCAAGGGAACGGTGATCTGCTTCAGCCAGGTCTTGCTGGTGAAGTCACGGGCCTTGATGACCACCGAGCCGGGCGAGACCTCGACCTGCAGCCCCTGGTTGAACGCGCCGCCGAGCGACACTTCCCCGCCCTTGCCGTCGTCCGTCCAGCCGGTCTGGACGGCGGCGGTGTTGACCACGGTGAAGCCTTCGAGGTTGCCGGTGCCCGGAACGACCCGGCGCACCACCCAGTCCGAAAGGTTCAGGTCCCAGTGCGTGTGCCCGGAGAACAGGAACACGTCCCGGTAGCGGCCGAGGATCGAGAGCAGCCTGTCGGGCTGGAGGTAGTCGGACCGGTAAAGCTTGTTGTGCGTACCGGAAACGGTGTTGGGCAGCGGGTGATGGGTCAGCACCATCACCGGGCTGCGCCGGATCGACCAGTACTTCAGGCGCTGTTCGAGCCAGGTGAACTGCCGGTCGCTCATCCAGACCTCGTCCCACAGCTTGGGGTCGTGGTACTTGGCGTACCGCTCGGTTCCGAGACACAGCACCGGAACCCCGCCGAACGACGTCTCGTTGTAGACGGTGTTGCGGCCCGCGAACCGGTAGAAACTGCGGAACAGCGAGTCCTCGGTCGTGCCGTTGGGCCAGGTCTCCTGGGCGAGCGTGTCGGGATCCCGCCATTTCGGGACGTAGAACTCGTGGTTGCCGATGGCCCAGGCGACCTCGCGCGGATGCCGGTGCTTGTCGAAGGTCTGGCGAAGCTGGGCGTACTCGAAGTCGTATCCGCGCGGGGTGAGGTCACCCGCGATACCGAGTCCCGCACTGCCCGGGTTGATCGCGTGCAGATCGTCGAGCGCGCTGCCGAAGTCGGTGAGATCGCCCTGGATGTCACTGAGGATGTTGAACCGGACGACCGGCCACTGTGGACCCCACTTCGCCTGCGCCTGGGGCTGCGCCTCCGCCTGACCCGGCAGCATCGCCGCCCCTGCCGCCGCGGCAGGGGCGGTCACCATAAATGCTCTTCGATCCATAATGTGAACGCTACTCACGTTCTATGGCCGAATCCGGTCGCGAAGCTGAACAACGCAAGTCCGTGAAGGACTCCTTGAGGGACTTGAATCCACGCAGTGGCGCGCAGCGCCTCCGTTGAGGGTGGCGGCGGGGGCATGGATGGACCCTCAAGGAGTCCTTCACGGACTTGACGAGAAGCGGGTCAGGACTCCATGGCCTTGACCAGCGACGCCGGCCTCAGGTCCGTCCAGTTCGTCTCGACGTATTCGAGGCACTCAGGACGCGAGGCCGGGCCGAATTTCGTGGTCCAGCCCGCCGGGACCTCGACGAACTCGGGCCACAGGCTGTGCTGGTTCTCGCCGTTGACCAGCACCAGGTACGTGCCGTCGGGGTTCTCGAACGGGTTCGTCATGCCTTGTTCTCCTTTGGTGTATCCGGTGTATCAGCCCGGCGCGTCAGCGCGTCGAGCGCGGCGAACCAGTCCTCCGCCAAGTCCCGTACCGACTCCTCGGTCAGTACCGCGTCCGGCCAGGACCACTGCGCGCCCAGCTCGGGGCCGCCGGGGCGGTCCTCCGTCCGGGCGTTGATCGTCAGCGCGTGCGAGACCGGCATGCCTTCGTCCGCCCCGATTTCGGCCGCCTCGGCCTCGGCCGCGTACGACCAGTCGGTCGCTTCGGGGACGCCGATCCGGCCGAGGTAGTTGAACTCGATCTGCGGCTTCGCGAACTTCGCGAGTTCAGGGCCGGTCCGAGGGTCGAGATACCGGAGCAGACCGTGCCCGATCCCACCGTCCGGCAGCCCGTCCAGGTGCGCCTTGACCCGCCCGAGCGCGACGCCGGCGGCGGCCCCACCGGCGAACGCGTCGTCCACATCGAGATCGCCCAGGTCCAGGCACACCGGCACGACACTGGTGAACCAGCCGACCGTCCGCGAAAGGTCCGCGCCACCGGCCAGGTCCTCTTCGCGGCCATGCCCCTCGACGTCGACCAGCACCGCCCGTCCCCCATCACGGCGCCACCGGGCGACGGCGAGCGCGAGCCCGGTGAGCAGGACGTCGTTGATCGTCGCCCCGAACGCCGACGGCACCCGGGACAGCAGCGGCGCCGTCCGGGAGGCGGGCAGCGTCAGCGTCAGCTTCTTGACCGTTCCCAGGACGTCCCGAGCGGGGTCGAGCGGCCGGTCCAGCACAAGCGGATCCGCACCGCCCAGCACCGTCTTCCACCGGTCCAGCTCGCCACCACGGTCCTGAGTGGACAGGGCTCGCGACCATCGCCGGAACGACGTCGGCACCGTGGGCAGCTCCGGCGTCTCTCCGCCGGCGACGGATTCCCACGCGGAAGCGAGGTCCGGCAACAGGATCCGCCACGAGACACCGTCGACGGCCAGGTGATGGATCATCAGCAGCAACCGGCCGGGCCCGGCCGGGCCCGCGTCGAACCACGTCGCGCTCAGCATCACGCCGGCGTCCGGGTCCAGACGGGACCGCGTCGGCTCCGCGTGCCGCTCGATCAGCGCGAGCAAATCGCCGGCCGGAACATCGACGCGTTCGATCACGACCTCGACGGATCCGGGCACCCGCAACACCCAGCCATCCGCCGGTCGATCGAGCCGCGCACGCAGCATGTCGTGCCGGTCGACGACGGCGCCGAGCACCGTCTTCAGCTGCTCGCCGGTCATCCCGGACGGCGTCCGGAGCAGCGCCGCCTGGTGGTAACCCGCGATCGGCCCGCCGAGTTCGCGGAGCGCGTGCATGATCGGCGTGGGCGCGATGGCCCCGTCGTCCTCCAGGCTCTGGGCGACCTCGGCCAACGCGGCGACCGTCCGGCGCGCGAACACCTCGTGCGGCGTGATCTTCAGCCCGGCCGCGCGAGCCCGGCCGACCAGCCGCATCGCGACGATACTGTCCCCGCCGAGGGCGAAGAAGTCGTCGTCGGCACCGAGTTCCGGCACGTCGAGCACCTCCGCGAAGAGCGCGCACAACGTCCTCTCGAGAGCGGTCTCGGGCGCACGGCCGCCGGCCAGCTCGGCGTAGTCCGGAGCGGGCAGCGCCTTGCGGTCCAGCTTCCCGTTGGACAACACGGGAAGCGCGTCGAGCGTGACGAACGCCGCCGGGACCATGTACTCCGGCAACGTCTCGGCCGCGAACCGCCGCAGCTCCGCTCGATCCACAGTGGACACCACATACGCCACCAGCTGCTTGACCCGCGGCCGGTCCTCACGCACCAGGACGACCGCCTGCGCGACGCCGTCGTGCCGTTCGAGCACGGCTTCGATCTCGCCCGGCTCGACCCGGAAACCGCGGATCTTCGCCTGGTCGTCGGCGCGACCGCCGAAGTCCAGCCGACCGTCCGCGGTCCAACGGGCGAGGTCTCCGGTCCGGTACATCCGCGCACCCGCCGGGCCGAACGGATCCGCCACGAATCGCTCCGACGTCAGCGCCGCCCGACCGAGGTAACCCCGGGCGAGCCCGGAACCGGCGAGGTACAGCTCACCGGTGACCCCGGGCGGCACCGGACGCAGTGACGCGTCCAGCACATAGGCGCGGGTGTTCGCGACCGGACGGCCGACGAGCGGCTTGTCACTGTCACCGATCCGTGCCACCAAGGCGTCCACTGTGGACTCCGTCGGCCCGTACAGGTTGAAGGCTTCGGTCCCGTCCAAGGTGGCCAGACGTCGCCAGAGACTCTCGGGCACCGCCTCCCCGCCGACGCCGATCACGGCCAGCGGACACCGGTCGCCGTCGAGCAGACCCGCCTCCGCCATCTGCGCGAAGAACGACGGCGTGACCTCGATGAAGTCGAAGCCGTCCCGTTCGATCATCGCGGCCAGGAGCTCGGGATCCCGCCGGGTCTCCTCGTCCACGATGTGCACGGCGTGCCCGTCGAGCAGCCACAACTGCGGCTGCCAGGACGCGTCGAAGGAGAACGACCACGCGTGCCCCACCCGCAGATGCGGCTTGCCGGTGGCCTCGACCGCAGGCCGGTGCAGCGTGGCGCGATGGCTGTGGAACAGGTTCACCACACCGCGATGCGGGACCACGACCCCCTTGGGCGTCCCGGTCGAACCCGACGTGTAGATCACGTACGCCGGATGCTCCGGGCCGAGCGGGCGGACACGGTCCCGGTCGGTGAGGTCGTGCACCGGCCGGTCTTCGGTGACGAGCGCGCACAACGCCAGCGTCTCGATCTCGTTCCGCGGCAACGACTCCAGCAGCTCGGGCTCGGTCAGGATCACCTTGGGCCGCGCGTCGGCCAGCATCGCGGCCAGCCGGTCCGCCGGGTAGTCCGGGTCGAGCGGCAGGTACGCCGCCCCCGCCTTGTGGACCGCGAGGATCGCCAGCAGCACGTCCGCCGAACGCGGCAGCGCCAGGGCGACGAAGTCCTCCGGGCCGATCCCGTGGGCGACCAGTGCCCTGGCCAGCCGGTTGGCGCGCTCGTTCAGCTCGGTGAACGACCAGGCGACCTCGCCGGACACCACCGCCGTCGCGCCGGGCGAACGCCGGACCTGGTCCTCGAACAGACCGGCCACAGTGGACGGTTCGACGTCGAGCGCCGTCCCGTTCCACTCGCGCAAGATCAGGTCGAGGTCGGCGTCGGCCAGGATTCCGATCCTGCCGACCCGGGTGTCCACATCGGACACCATCGCGGCCAGCACCCGTTCCATCGCCGGGAGAAGCCTTTCCGGCAGTCCGGCGGCGAACAGGTCGACGCGGTACTCCGCGGTGAGTTTCAGCCGCGTTCCCGGTTCCACCGCCCACGTGAGCGGATAATGCGTGGAGTCCTCGTGGCGCACGATCTCCCCGCGCAGCCCCGCCCCGGTCTCGTCCTCGTCCGCGCCCGGATAGCTCTCGAATACCATCAGCGTGTCGAACAGCTCCCCCAGCCCGGCGCCGCGCTGGATGTCGGCGAGCCCGAAGTGCTGATGCGCGAGCAAACCGGACTGCTCGTCCTGGACCCGGTCGAGGAGCGCGCCCAGTTTCTCGGCGGGGTCGACCGCGATCCGCACCGGGATCGTGTTGATGAACAGGCCGATCATCCGCTCGACCCCGGCCAGCTCGGGCGGGCGCCCGGCGACCGTCGCGCCGAACACGACGTCCGAGCGGCCGGTCAGCCTGCCGAGCACGATGCTCCACGCGGTCTGGACGAGGGTGTTCAACGTCAGCCCGCGTGAGCGCGCGAGTTCGGACAGCGCGCCGGTCGCCTGTTCCGACAGCTCCAGCGACAGGCGTTCCGGCAGCGCCGGAACCCGCTGGGGGTCGTGCGGGACGAGGTGCGTCGGCTCGCTCAGCCCGTCGAGCGCCTGCCGCCAAGCGGCTTCCGCCGCCTCACGATCCTGCTCCCCGAGCCAGCCGAGATGGTCGCGGTACTGGCGGGCCGGCGCCAAGTCGGCACCGGCGTACAGCTGCGACAGCTCCGCGAACAGTTGCGGCACGGACCAGCCGTCGAGCAGGACGTGCTGGTGGGTGAACACCAGCCGGTGCCGCCCGTCGGGCAGGGCCACCAGCAGGAACCGCGACACCGGCGCGGACGCCGGATCGAACCGGCGCCGGTCGTGGGCCAGCTCCGCCTCGGCGTCCGCGGAGTCCGTGGAGTCTAAGAAGCGCCAGGGGACGGTGACCGAGCGCGCCACCAGCGCGACCGGACGGCCGGACGCGAGGTAGCGGTAGCCCGTCCTCAGGACAGCGTGCCTGTCGACGAGCTCCTGAGCGGCATCGCGCAAGCGGTCCGGGTCGAGCGGTCCTTCGAGATCGAAGGACACCTGCACGGTGTAGACGTCGGGCCCGTCGCCGTCCATCGTCGCGTGGAAGAGCAAACCTGCCTGCAACGGCGTCAGCGGCCAGACTTCCACCGTGTCCGGCGCGAGGTCGAGGATCTCGGCGCGTTCACCCGCGTCGAGCTCCACCAACGGCTTCCCGCTCTCCGGCGTGGGCGCGTCGAGCCGCACCGAACTGACCTCGGCGAGCGCCGCGACGGTCCGGTGCCGGAAGACGTCACGCGGGCTGAGCAGCAGCCCGGCCCGCCGCACGAGCCCGACCAGCTGCATCGCGACGATGCTGTCCCCGCCGAGACGGAAGAAGTCGTCGTGGACGCCGACCTTCTCCAGCCCGAGCACGCCGGCGACGAGCGACGCGAGCAATTCTTCTCGTGGTGTCCTCGGAGCGTCGTCGGAGACCGTGAACTCCGGGGCAGGCAACGCCTTGCGGTCGAGCTTCCCGTTGGGAGTCAACGGGAACGCGTCCAGTACCACGAACGCCGACGGCACCATGTACGCCGGCAGAGCCGCCTCGGCCAGCCGCCGCGCTTCCTCGACGTCGGCTTCCCCGGCCAGGTACGCGACGAGCCTGCCTTCCCGCAGGACCACCCGCGCCGAGAGCACGGCCTCGATCTCGCCCAGCTCGATCCGGAACCCGCGCAGTTTGACCTGGTCGTCGGCACGGCCGAGGTAGTCGAGCGCGCCGTCGGCACGCCACCGCGCGAGGTCGCCCGTGCGGTACATCCGCTTCCCCGCCGCGAACGGGTTCGCCACGAACCGCTCGGCGGTCAGCCCGGCACGGCCGAGGTAGCCACGCGCGAGTTGCGCCCCCGCCAGGTACAGCTCGCCCGGCACCCCCGGCGGGACCGGCCGGAGCCGGGCGTCCAGCACGTGGACCCGGGTGTTCCACACCGGACGTCCGATGGGGACGGTGTCGTCGACGACCGCCCAGGAAGTCACGTCCACCGAGGCCTCGGTCGGGCCGTAGAGGTTGTGCAGCGGGACGTCCACGCGCGCGGCCAGTTCCGGCGGCAGCGCCTCACCACTGCACAGGACCCGGCGGACGTCGTGCCACCCGGGTTCGTCGGCGAGGAACGCTTCCAGCATCGACGGGACGAAGTGCAGGGTGGTGATCCGCTGCTCCCGGATCAGCTCTTCGAGGTACCGCGGATCGCGGTGACCGTCCGGTTTGGCGACCACCAGGGTCGCGCCGGTGATCAACGGCCAGAAGAACTCCCACACCGACACATCGAAACTCGACGGCGTCTTCTGCAAAACCCGGTCATCAGCCGCGAGACCGTACTCGTCCTGCATCCACAACAACCGGTTCACAATGCCCGCGTGAGGCACCACGACACCCTTGGGACGCCCGGTCGAACCGGACGTGTAGATCACGTACGCCGGTGACGAAGGATCCACCGCCGTGCCCAGATTCTCGGCCGAGTAGCCCTTCAGCGCAGGCAGCTCGTCGAGAACGACCGCGGGTGAAGCGTCTTCGAGCATGAAGGCCAGCCTGTCGGCCGGATAGTCCGTGTCGAGCGGCAGATACGCCGCTCCCGCCTTGTGCACGGCGTAGAGCGCGACGACCAGGTCAAGCGATCGCGGCAGCGACACCGCCACCACCGATTCCGCGCCCACACCCTGCTCGACCAGCCATCGCGCCAAACGATTCGCCCGCCCGTTGAACTCGGCATACGACAACTCCGAGCCCTCGAACACCACAGCGGACGCGTCCGGAGTCCGCGCCACCTGCGCCTCGAACAACTCCGGCAACGTCGCCGCCGGGACGCCGTGCGCCGTGTCGTTCCACCGGACGAGCAGCGCGCGCTCGTCTTCGCCGAGGACGTCGAACGCGCCGACCGGGATCGCGGGGTCGGCGGCGACCTGCTCCAGCACGGCGACCAGGCGCCGTGCGAACCCCTCGGCCGTGCTGTGGTCGAACAGGTCCGCGCTGTACTCGATCGCGCCCGAGATCCCGCCGTCGTTCTCCAGGAACCCGAATTCGAGGTCGAACTTGGCGACGCCCTGCGCGAAGTCCTCCTGCTCCGCGCGCAGACCGGGCAGCACCGGCCCTTCGCCGGATTCGGGCAGGTAGACCACCATCACCTGGAACAACGGGTGCCTGGCCAGCGAACGCTCCGGATTGACCGCGTCGACCAGCCGCTCGAACGGCAGGTCCTGGTGCTCGAAAGCGGCGAGGTCCGTCGCCCGCACTCGCGCCAGCAGGTCGGTGAACACCGGATCGCCGGACAGATCGGTACGCAGGACGAGCGAGTTCACGAAGAACCCGACAAGCGGCTCCAGACGTTCGTCGATACGGCCGGAACTCGGCGCGCCGAGCGGGATGTCGTCCCCGGCGCCGAGCCGGTGCAACAGGACCGCGACCGCGGCCTGCGCCAGCATGAACATGCTGACGTCGTGCCGCCGCGCCGTCTCGCGCAGCCGTTCGGTGAGTACGGCGCCGACCGGGAAGGTGACGAGACCGCCGCGGTGGCTCGACTCGGCCGGACGCGGCCGGTCCGAGGGCAGCGCCAGCTCGTCCGGCAGGCCCGCCAGGGCCTCTTGCCAGAACTCGAGGTGCCCGGAGGCCGTCGAGCCGAGCAGTTCCCGCTGCCACAGGGCGTAGTCCGCGTACTGGACCGAGAGCGCAGTCCATTGTGGACCATGACCGGCCAGGCGAGCCTCGTACGCCGTGGCGAGGTCGGCCATCAGCGGTCCCTGCGAACCCTCGTCCGTGGCGACGTGATGCAGCACCAGCAGCAGGACGTGTTCACGCGGCGACACGGCGAAGACCGCGGCCCGGATCGGGAGTTCCTCGTCGAGGGCGAACCCACGGCCGGCTTCGGCGGACAGCTGCGCCGGCAGATCCACGGCCTCGGCGAACACCACGTCCGGGCGCGCGTCGGTGAGGATCCGCTGCGCGACGACGTCGCCTTCCTCGGTGAACACGGTCCGGAGCGTTTCGTGCCGCTCGACGACGTCGCCGATCGCCGCACGGAGCGCGTCCGTGTCCAGTTCGCCATGCAACCGCCAGGCGAGCGGGATGTTGTAGGTGGGCGTGACCCCTTCGAGCCGGTACAGGAACCACAACCGTTGCTGCGCCGGTGAAAGCGGCAGCACGTCCGGCCGGTTCCCGGCGCTCAGGACCGGGAGGGCCGACGGTTCCGCGAGCCGTTCGGCCAGCGCCGCGACGGTCGGCGCGTCGAAGACGTCGCGGACCGACACGGTGGCGTCCAGGCTCGCCGAGATCCGGCTGACCAGGCGCATCACCAGCAGCGAATGCCCGCCGAGAGTGAAGAAACCGTCGTCGATCCCGACCCGTTCGACGCCGAGCACGTCGGCGAACAGCGCGCACAGTGTTTCTTCCCGGGCATTCCGCGGCTCGCGGCCGTTGGTGGTCGCGAACTCGGGAGACGGCAGTGCCTTGCGATCGAGTTTGCCGTTCGGGGTCAGCGGGATCTCGTCGAGCACGACGAAGGCCGACGGCACCATGTGCTCGGGCAGCTTCGCGGCCAGCGCGTCCCGCAGTCCGTCATCCGAACCGACGACATAGGCGACCAGCCGGTCCTCACGAGCGACGACCACGGCACGCGTGACCGACGCCGACGCGATCAACGCTGCCTCGACCTCGCCGAGTTCGACCCGGAAGCCACGGATCTTGACCTGGTCGTCGACGCGGCCCAGGAACTCCAGCACGCCGTCGTCCGACCAGCGGGCGAGGTCCCCGGTGCGGTACATCCGCTCCCCCGCCCGACCGAACGGGTCGGCGACGAAGCGCTCGGCGGTCAGCCCCGGCCTGGCCAGGTATCCGCGCGCGAGCTGGGTGCCCGCGAGGTAGAGCTCACCCGGGACCCCCGGCGGGACCGGGTTCAACCCGGCGTCCAGCACGTAGGTCCGCGTGTTCCACACCGGACGACCGATCGGGACGGACGGCGTCGGTTCGGCACCGGCCTGCCAGGCCGTCACGTCGACGGACGCTTCGGTCGGGCCGTAAAGGTTGTACAGCGGCACGTCCACGCGGGCGGCCAGTTCGGACGGCAGTGCCTCACCGCTGCAGATCACCCGGCGCAATCCGGTGCACTCCGCGGTCTCCAGGAACAGCGCGAGCATCGACGGGACGAAGTGGACGGTGGTGATCCCGGCCGTGCGGATCAGTTCGGCGAGGTACGCCGGATCCTTGTGCCCCTCGGGTTTGGCGACCACCAGGGTCGCACCGGTGATCAACGGCCAGAAGAACTCCCACACCGACACATCGAAACTCGACGGCGTCTTCTGCAAAACCCGGTCATCGGCCCTGAGACCGTACTCGTCCTGCATCCACAACAACCGGTTCACGATGCCCGCGTGAGGCACCACGACACCCTTGGGACGACCAGTCGAACCCGACGTATAGATCACGTACGCCGGTGATGACGGATCCCCGGTCCGCCCCAGATTCTCCCCGGAGTAGCCGTCCAGATCGGGCAACTCGTCGAGAACGACGGCGGGCGAGGCGTCTTCGAGCATGAAGGCGACGCGATCGGCCGGATAGTCGCGATCGACCGGCAGGTAAGCCCCACCGGCCTTGTGCACCGCGTACAACGCGACGACCAGATCGAGCGATCGCGGCAGCGAAACCGCCACCACCGATTCCGCCCCCACGCCCCGCTCGACCAGCCACCGCGCCAGCCGATTCGCACGCGCGTTGAACTCGGCATACGACAGCTCAGAGCCCTCGAAAACCACAGCGGACGCGTCCGGAGTCCGCGCCACCTGCGCCTCGAACAACTCCGGCAGCGTCGTGGCCGGGACTTCACGGGCAGTGCGGTTCCATTCGGTCACCCGCGCGAGCTCGTCGCCGACGAGGACGTCGAGCAGGGCGACCGGCCGGTCCGGTTCGTCGGTGACCTGCTCCAGCAGCGACGTGAGCCGGGCCAGCAACCGCCCGGCCGTCGCCTCGTCCGCGAGGTCCTCGGCGTACTCCAGCATCAGCGTGGCGGTGTCGCCGTCGTCGACCATCGTGAAATGCAGGTCGAACTTCGCCATGCCGGTGTCCATCTCGAACCACTCGGCGGGCAGGCCGAGCACCTCGGACGCGTCCGCCTGCCGGTGGTAGCCGACCATCACCTGGAACAGCGGGTTTCGCCCCGGCACCCGGGGCGGGTTCAGCTCCTCGACGACGCGCTCGAACGGCAGGTCACCGTGGGAGAACGCGGCGAGATCGGCCTCGCGCACCCTGTCCAGCAGCGCGGTGAACGTCGGGTCGCCGGACAGATCGGTCCGCAGCACCAGCGTGTTCACGAAGAACCCGACGAGATCGTCGAGCGCCGCGTCGGTCCGTCCCGCGATCGGGGCACCCAGCGGGATGTCGTCCCCGGCGCCGGTCCGGCGCAGCAACGCGGCCACCGCCGCCTGAAGCACCATGAACGGGCTCGCACCGGCTTTCGCCGCCAGGTCGCGCACGGCGGCCGAGAGCTCTCCGGACAGCGGGAACCTCACCTTTCCGCCCCTGCCAGTCGGCCGGAGCGGACGCGGGCGATCCAGCGGCAACGTCAGCTCGTCCGGCACAGCGCGCAAGGCGTCGGCCCAGAACGCGACTTGAGCGGCGCCGCGCTGGTCGAGGAAGTCCTTCTGCCACAACGCGAAGTCGGCGTACTGCACCGGGAGGTCCATCCACAAGGGACTTTCACCCGCGACCCGGGCTTGATACGCGGAGGTCAGATCGCCCAGGAACGGGCGGTCGGACCATTCGTCGGTCGCGCTGTGATGCAGGACCAGCGAGATCACCTGATCGCTCTCGCCGATCCGCAGCACCCGCAGCCGGACCGGGATCTCGCGCGACAGGTCGAACGGTGTCCGTGACAGCGTCGCGATCCGGGCATCCAGCCCGGCTTCGTCGCACTCTTCGACCGCGAACGGGATCTCCGGCGTGTCGAAGACGCGCTGGTACGGCTCGCCGTCGTGCTCATCGAAAACGGTCCGCAGGACGTCGTGCCTGCCGAGTACGTCTCCCAGGGCGGCACGCAGGGCTTCGAGGTCCAGCTGCCCGAGGAGCCGGAAGGTCAGCGGGAAGTTGTACGCGACCGCGTTCGCGTCCATCCGATCGACGAGCCACAGGCTGCGCTGGGCGGCCGAAAGCGGGATCCGTTCAGGACGTTCGACGCGGACCACGGGCGGCCGCGCCGGTTCGCCGCTGCCCGCGCGCGCGGCCAGCTCGGCGACCGTGGGCGCCTCGAACAGGTCACGGATGGCCAGTTCGGCGCCGAGTTCGGTCCGGGCCCGGCTGATCAGCCGGGTGGCGAGCAGCGAATGCCCGCCGAGATCGAAGAAGTTGTCCTCGACGCCGACGTCGTCCAGTCCGAGTACCTCGGCGAAGAGCGCGCACAGCGTCTCCTCTTCGGCGGTCTCGGCAGGACGGCTTTCGGCGAGCCGCACCGCCTGATCGGCCTCCGGCAGCGCCCGCGTGTTGAGCTTGCCGTTGTCGGTCAGCGGCAGGGCGCCCAGTGTCACGAACGCGGCCGGGACCATGTAATCCGGCAGTTCCGTCTTGAGCCTGTCACGCAGGCGCTGCACCAGTTCACCGCCACCGCGGGCGGCGGTCGGGCTCGTGGCGTACTTGGCGAGGTTCGCGCTGATCGAGACCGGCTGGTGCACACCGGTGACCAGCGCGTCCGTCTGTCCCTTGTGGACGAACACCGCCTCGAAGGCGCCGTCGGCGGACCAGGTGCAGTACACCCGGAAGCCGAGCCGCTCCCCGAGTTCGTGCACATCCTCCGGCTCGATCCCGGTGGGGGCGCGGAACAGGTCCAGGACGTCGATGAGCGGCGCGCCGGCGTCCAGCGCGCGGGTCGCCTCGACCTCGGGGGCCTGCCGGGCGTCCGGGATCCGGCTCACCCGCAGCGTTTCCGCACCGGTGAGCCGCTCCTCCAGCACGGCCAGAGAACCGACTTCCTCCCAGCTCAGGCGTGGCGCCTGCACGACGGCCAAGGTTCCGGCCGGTTCCTTGACCAGGACCGCGTCGTAGCGGTACCGGCTCAGTTCGTTGTGCAGCCGGGCCCGTTTGATCCGGACCTGCGCGGCGACCTCGGGAAGCTGCCGCGCGAGCGCGGTGAAGTAGTCCGGGTCGATCAGGAGTTCCTTCTCCAGCGCGGCACCGCGTTCGATCGCGCGCCGTACCTGGGCGACGTCGGAGGTCGCGTCGGCGCGGGTCAGCTGGATCGCGGTGTGGAAGGCCCTGGCGAGCCGCAGGTTCCGGACGTCGCCGACGAACAGCGCGCCACCGGGCGCGAGGAGGCCGATCGCCTTCGTGATGACGTCGGTCAAGTAGTCGACGCTCGGGAAGTACTGGATGACGGAGTTGATCACGATGGTGTCGAACCGCCCGGCGGGCAGGCCGTCGAACACGTGCGCCGGCTGGGCGCGCAGGTTCACCTTGGCCGCCAGCTCCGGGTCCCGCTCCAGCTCGCGGTTCAGTTTCGCGATCACCGGGGCGGCGAGGTCGGTGCCCCAGTACTCCCGCGCGAGCGGCGCGATCTGACCCATCAGCAGACCGGTGCCGACGCCGATCTCCAGCACTCGTTCCGGCTTCAGCTCGGCGATCCGGTCGACCGTCGCCTGCCGCCATTCCCGCATGTGCTCCAGCGGGATCGGGTCGCCGTCGTAGCTGGAGTCCCAGCCCGCGAAGTCCTCGGTGACCAACGCCGTCGGGATCTCGGTGTACTCGTCGGAGTAGATCTGCCGCCACTCGCCGACCTGGTCGGCCTCCGCTTCGGCGCGCGCGTCCCCGCTCAGTTCGGCCGGGACGACGTAGCCGATGAGCCTTTGCAGCCCGGGCGCCGACGGGTCCGGCCGCGCGATGACGGCGGCCTGCGCGACCTCCGGATACCGGCTGAGCGCGGTCTCGATCTCGCCGAGTTCGACGCGGTAGCCGCGGATCTTGACCTGGTCGTCGGTGCGGCCGAGGAAGTCGAGGTTCCCGTCCGCGCGACGGCGCACCAGGTCACCGGTCCGGTACATCCTCCCGCCACCGGGGACGAACGGGTCGGCGACGAACCGTCCCGCGGTCAGGCCGGGACGGCCGAGGTAACCCCGGGCCAGCCCTTCGCCCGCGATGTAGAGCTCTCCCGCCACGCCGTCGCGGACCGGCCGGAGCCAGGCGTCCACGATGTAGGCGCGGGTGTTCCAGATCGGCTTGCCGACGGTCGGGGTGTCGCTGTCGGTCGTGCCGCCGCCGAGGGTGTTGATCGTGTACTCGGTCGGGCCGTACAGGTTGTAGCCGTAGGTGCCGTCGGTGTCCCGCAGCCGGTTCCACACCGACTCCGAAACCGCCTCGCCGCCGAGCAGCACGAGCGCGGGCAGGTGACCCTCCAGCATTCCTTCCTCGATCAGCAGGTGCGCGTACGTCGGCGTCACGTTGACGACGTCGACCTCGTGCACGTCGCAGTACGCCACCAGCGCCCGCGCGTCACGCCGCAGTTCCTCGTCGCAGACGTGGACCTCGTGCCCTTCGACGAGCCACAGCAGCTCTTCCCAGGACATGTCGAAGGCGAACGACACGGTGTGCGCGATCCGCAGCCGCCGTCCGCCCGCCGACGCGATGGCCGGGGCGAAGATCGCTCCCTGATGGTTGAGCTGCATGTTCGTCAGGCCGCGGTACGGCGTTACGACGCCCTTGGGCTTGCCCGTCGAGCCCGACGTGTAGATGACGTAGGCCGGGTGTTCCAGGCGGTCCGCGCGACCTCGCGCGAACAACGGGCGTTCGGCGTCGGAGATCGGGCCGTCGCCGAACGCCCTGTCTTCGTGATCGTCGACGAAGACCCGCGGCGTGGCGTCGGGCAGCGTCGCCGAAACGTCCTTTGTGGTGACCAGGCACAACGGCCCGGCGTCCTCCAGCATCACCGCGAGCCGGTCGGCCGGGTAGTCGAGTTCCAGCGGGAGGTACGCGGCGCCGGTCCGCAGGACGGCGAACAGCGCGACGACCATCTCGATCGACCGCGGCAGGCCGAGCGCGATCACCTGCTCCGGCGCGGCTCCCTTCGCGAGCAGCAGCCGGGCCATCCGGTTGATCCGCGCGTCGAGTTCGGCGTAGGTCAATTGCTCTTCGCCGAAGACCACGGCGGTCGCGCCGGGAGTCCGTTCGGCCTGGGCGGCGAGCAGGTCGGCGATCGTGTCTTCGACGACCGGGTGCTCGGCCTCGGCCCAGCCCGCCTCCAGCGCGGCACGGTCCTCAGTGGATACCGTCGCGAGCGACGCGACCGGTTTCGCCGGGTCGTCGATGATCTGCGTGACCAGCGAGGTGAACCGCCCCAGCACCGACGCGGCCTCGTCCGCGTCGATCACGTCGTCCCGGTACGACAGGGTGATCCGGATTTCCTCGCCCGGCGTCACCACCAGCGTCAACGGGTAGTGCGTCGCGTCGATGTTGAGCAGATCGGTGATGCCGTGCCGGTGGCGGAGACCGTCACGCCGTTCGTCGCCGTCCGCGTTGCGCAGCACGAACAGCGTGTCGAACAGGACGCGGTGCCCGGCCTCCCGTTGCAGGACACCGAGGCTCATGAACTCGTACGGGGTCAGGTCCATCCGCTCGGACTGCAGGCGCCGCACCAGGTCCAGGACGGACTCGGCCGCGTCGAGCCGCACCCGCGTGGGCACGGTGTTGAGGAACAGCCCGATGGTGTTCTCGATCTCGGGCACGGCGGCGGGCCTGCCCGCGACAGCGGCGCCGAAGACGACGTCGTGGCGTCCGGTCATGGTCGACAGGACCAGACCCCAGGCCGCGTTGAGCACGGAGTTGACGGTCAGGCCGTGGCGGCGGGCCTGTTCACGCAGACCGCGGCTGAGGTCGCCGGGCAGGACGGTGTCCAGGTTGACCGGGGTGGCGGGGACCAGGTCCCGGCCTTCCGGTCCGATGACGGTCGGTTCCGCGAGGCCGGACAGCGCCTCGCGCCACGCTTCCGTGGCCGCCTCGATGTCCTGCCGGTCCAGCCAGCGCAGGAAGTCCACATAGGACCCGGCGACGGGCAGCGTCCGGTCGTCCCCGCCGAGGTCGTACAGCGCGAACAGCTGCTCGATGAACAGCCAGGCCGACCAGCCGTCCCAGAGCAGCAGGTGCCGGTTCAGCACGACGCGGTCGCGCCCGTCCCCGAGCCGCACCAGCTTCAGCCGGAACAAGGGCGGGGCACCGAGGTCGAACCGTGTGGCGCGGTCCTCGGCCATCAGCTCGTCGAGCCTGACCCGACGTTCGTCTTCGGGCAGCGCCGAAAGGTCCACCTCGGACAGTGGGGGTTCGACCTCGGTCGCCACGAACTGGACCGGTCCTCGCAGGCCTTCGCTGGTGAACCCGGCCCCGAGGCTGGGAATCCGGCGGAGCAGCGCGGACACCGCCGCCTCGAGTCGTTCGGCGTCCAGGCGGTGATCGAAGTCGATCGCCTCCTGGATGGTGTAGATGTCGACCCGGTCGGAGTTGTAGCTGGAGTGGAAGAACAGGCCTTCCTGGAGCGGCGACAGCGGCCAGACGTCGGCGACCGGCGCCGGGCTGGATCGCTCGACGCGGACGATCTCCTCCTGGGTCAGCGACACCAGTTCGAGGTCGGACGGCGTGAGCCCGATCCGCGCGCCGGTGCCCGCCGCCGCGAGGTCGCCCAACGCGGTGGCCCAGCGGTCGGCCAATCCTCCGGCCGGGCCCGCCAACGTCGCAGTCAGCCTCGGCCCGTCCTCGGTGTCCTCGCAGGCGACGCCGATCCGCAGGACGTGGTCGCCCGCCGGGGGCACCGCCGCGTACCCGGCGACCTGCCACTCCCCCGCGCCGGCCGGGATCCGGCCGACGTACCGGAGAGCGATCCGCGATTTCGCGAGCCCGACCAGCAGCGGTCCGGCCTGGGCGTTGAGATAGCGCAGCGGACCGTAGCCCGCGGGCGTCCTCCGGACGGTCTCCTTGACCGCCTTGAGCATCGCGAGCGGTTCGCCGGTCGCGGTGATCCGCACCGGGCGGACCGACGTCAGCGCGCCGACGGTGTCCGCGGGATCCACTCGCTCGTGGAGGTCGACGAGGAGGTCGCCGTCGACAGCGGTCTTCAGCGCCGTCAGGAGGACGTCGGTCACTTCGCCGTGGACGGCGAGGAGCTTCCGGGTGTCATCGACGGGCAGGGTGATCTTGCGTAGGACTTCGCCGTCGGCCGGGATCTCGAAAGCACCGGGCGCCAGCGTGTCGGCCCAATGCTCGATCTCGCCGAGCAGCGCGGGATCCTGCGCCGTTTCGGTGACGCGGCGCGCGATGGTCCGCAGCGAGGTCCGCACCGGTGTGAACACCGGCGGGTGGCCGCCGGTCACGGCTTCCCACGCGATCGCGAGGTCGGCCGCCAGGATCGTCAGGCTCCGCGCGTCCAGCAGGACCGGATGCGCGACCAGGAGCAGCCTGCCCGGTTCGTCGAACCAGACGGCTTGCAGCAGCTTGTCCGTCAGCCTGTCCACCGCGGCCCGGTGTTCGGCCTCGACGGACCCGGTCGCGTGCCGGAGCAGGTCAGCGGCCTGGATGGTCCCTTGTGGACGGATTTCGAGCGACCACAGCACCGAGGCGACCCGTGTCAGGTCGAGCCGCAGGCCGTCGTGGTGGTCGAGCACGAGTTGCAGGGCGGCGGCGAGGGTCTCCACGTCGGCCCCGGACGGCACGGTCAGCAGCACGGACTCCGGCCGTACCGCGTCGCCCAGTTCCCGAAGCCGGAGCATTTCGGGCAGGAGCGGGAGCGCGCCGATGCCGTCGGCGTCGGCCACCGGCTCCGCCGGGGTGGCGGAAGCGGCGAGCGCGGCCGGGGTCCGGAGTTCGAACACGTCCTTGGGGCTCAGTTCGAACCCCGCGCGCCGGGCACGGCTCGACACGGCGATCGACGAGATGCTGTCGCCGCCCAGCAGGAAGAAGTCGCCGTGCGCACCGACGGTGTCCAGACCGAGGACGTCCGCGAAGATCCGCGCGAGGGCGCGCTCCCGGTCGTTCCCCGGCATCGCGGCAGACCGCTCGATCGAGGGCGCGGGCAGCGCCCGGACGTCGAGCTTTCCGCTGGGCGTCAACGGGAACTCGTCGAGGACCACGAACGACGACGGGACCATCGGAGCGGGCAACGCCTCGCTCACCGCGGCTCGCAGCCGCTCCAGGTCCGCGCCACCGGCCACGTAGCCGACGAGCGCGCCGTCCTTCGCCACGACCGCGGCGGCCGTGACCTCCGGCTGCGCGGCGAGGACCGCTTCGATCTCGCCGAGCTCGATCCGGTTGCCGCGGATCTTGACCTGCCGGTCGGTGCGGCCGAGGTACTCGATCTCGCCGTCGGCGCGGCGCCGGACGAGGTCACCGGTGCGGTACAGCCGCTGTCCCGGTTCGCCGAACGGGTCCGCGACGAACCGTTCGGCGGTCAGCCCTGGCCGGCCGTGATAGCCACGGGCCAGCTGGACACCGGCGAGGTACAGCTCGCCCGCAACGCCGTCGGGCACCGGGCGGAGACAGGCGTCGAGGACGTGCGTCCGGGTGTTCCACACCGGACGTCCGATGGGGACTCCCCCGGCCTCGGCCGCGGCGGTGTCGAAGAAGGTCACGTCCACGGCGGCCTCGGTGGGGCCGTAGAGGTTGTGCAGCGGGACACCGGTGAGCGAACGCCAGCGCGCGACGGTCTCGCCGGTCAAAGCCTCGCCGCTGGAGAAGACCCGGCGCAACGACCCGAGATCATCGGGGGCGGGTTCGCTGCCGAGGAACGCGGCCAGCATCGACGGGACGAAGTGCAGGGTGGTGATCTCGCGCTCCCGGATGAGCCGCGCGAGGTACGCCGGATCGCGATGGCCGTCCGGTTCGGCCAGCACCACCGTGGCGCCTTCGCAGAGCGCCCAGAAGAACTCCCAGACGGACACGTCGAAGCTCGACGGCGTCTTCTGGAGAACCCGGTCCGAGGCCGTGAGCCGGTACTCGTGCTGCATCCACGCGAGCCGGTTGACGATCGCGCGATGCGAGACGGCCACGCCCTTCGGCCGTCCGGTCGATCCCGAGGTGTAGATCAGGTAGGCGGCGTCGTCCGGCCCGGCGGGCACCCCCTGGACGTCCTCGACGGCGGACTCGCCGGTCACGGAGACCTGAGTCAGCCCGGCGACGGACGGAATCCGCGAAGCCGTACCAGGTTCGGAGAGCACAAGACGCGCGCCGGAGTCGGCGAGCATGAATTCGAGCCGCTCGGCCGGATAGTCGAGGTCGATCGGCAGGTACGCGGCCCCGGCCTTGAGGACGGCCAGGAGCGCGACCATCAGTTCGGCCGACCTCGGCACGGCGACGGCCACGATCCCGTCGGGACCGGCACCGAGGGAACGCAGCCTTCGGGCCAGCCGCTCCGCGCGGTCGTCGAGGTCCGCATAGGACAGTTCGGTGTCGTCGAACACCACGGCGGTGGCGGACGGCGTCTTGCGGACCTGTTCGGCGAAGGCCCCGGCGAGTGTCCGCTCCGGCACCGGATGCGACGTCGCGTTGAGCTCGGCGAGGCGGCCGCGTTCGGCGGGCGAGAGCAGGTCGACGGCGGCGACCGGCAGGCCGGGGTTCGCGGTGACCGTCTCCAGGAGCCGCGCGAACCGTTCCGCGAGATGCCCGGCCGCGACCGCGTCGATCCGGGCGGCGTCGAACTTGAGGCTGAACGCCAGGTCCTCCCCCGGTGTCGCGATCATCGCGACGGGGAAGTGCACCGCGTCGGTGACCTCGACGCCGGTGAGCCGGATGGCTCCGGAAGCGCGCTCGTCGTCACGCGGGAAGTTCTCGACGACCACGAGGGTGTCGAACAGTTCTTCCTGCCCGGCGCCGGCGAGGCGCTGGAGTTCGCCGAGGCCGAGATGCCGATGGTCCAGCAAGGCCGCCTGCTCGTCCTGCAGCCGCCGCAGCACGGCGGCGACGGTTTCGGACGGGGTCCAGCGCAGCCGCACCGGCACCGTGTTGATGTACAGGCCGACCGCCGATTCGAGGCCGTCGGCGCCGGTGTCGCGGCCGGAGACCGTGCTGCCGAACAGCACGTCGTCCCGGCCGGTGAGCCCGCCGAGGAGCAGTCCCCAGGCGCCGTGCAGGACGGTGCCGAGGGTGAGTCCGTGCGCTCGCGCCATGGCGGACAGCTCCGCCGTGGCCCGCGCGCCGAGGTTCAGGTGAACTCGCGACGGCCGCCTTTCGGCCGCGAGCCCTCCCTCGATCAGCCGGGTGGGTTCGTCCACTCCGGACAGCGCGTTCCGCCAGGCTTCCCGGGACGCCTCGTGATCGCGCAACGCGAGCCGTCGCAGGTGGTCCGCGCGGGTGGCCGGTTCCGGCAGGGGCGCGCCCGCTCCCGCGTATCCCGCCAGCAGTTCGCGGAGCAGCACCACGACCGACCAGCCGTCGGCGATGATGTGGTGGAACGTGAGCGCCAGCCTGGCACGATTCTCCCCGGCCCGGACGAAGGTGGCTCGCAGCAAGGGTGGGCGCGCGAAGTCGAACCGGCGCGCGCGATCGGCCTCGAAGGCGTTCGCGGCGTCTTCGGCGGCCACTTCGCGCCAGGGCAGTTCGGCGTGCCGGGGCACCGTCTGGACGACCTGGCCGCCGTCGAGCTGCCGGAACCCGGACCGCAGCGACGAGTACCGGTCCAGCAGCGCCTGCGCCGACCGGCGCAGCGCGTCGGCGTCGACGTCGCCTTCGAGGTCCAGGATCTCCTGGACCGTGTAGATGTCGGCGGCCTGGCCGCCTTCGAACTCCGCGTGGAAGAAGAAGCCTTCCTGCAACGGCGTCACGGGCAGGACGTCGGCGTGTTCGGCGAGCGACGTGCGTTCGGCGCCGGTCAGCTCCAGCAGCGGCCGGTCATCCACAGTGGACTCGGCGATGACAGTCTCCGCGCAGGCGGCGAGAGCCTCGGGAGTCCGGTGCTGGAACACCTGCCGTGGCGTGATGGCGAGCCCGTGTTCCGCGGCGCCGAGCACCAGCCTGATGGACAGGATGCTGTCGCCGCCGAGGGTGAAGAAGTCGTCGTCGGCACCGGCCGAGGCCAGCCCGAGGACCCGCGCGACGACGTCGCACAGAATCCGTTCCCGCTCGGTGCGCGGCGCGCGGCCGGTGGCGGCGGCACCGAAATCGGGCAGGGGTAACGCCGTGCGGTCCAGTTTGCCGTTCGGCATGATCGGCAGCCGGTCGAGCGCGAGGAACGCCGACGGCACCATGTAGTGCGGCAGCGCCGTTTCCGCGTGGGCGCGCAGGTCCTTCAACAGCGACGGAGATCCGTCCGCCTCCGGGACGACGTACGCCACCAGGCGCCGGTCCCCCGCCTTGACCTCACGCGGCACGACGGCGATCCGCTCGACCCCGGGATACGCGGCGAGCGCGGACTCGATCTCGCCCGGTTCGATCCGGAAGCCGCGGATCTTGACCTGGTGATCGGTGCGGCCGAGGAAGTCGAGGTTCCCGTCCGCGCGCCAGCGGACCCGGTCACCGGTGCGGTACATGCGCTCGCCACCGCCGGTGAAGGGATCGGCGACGAACCGCTCCGCCGAGAGCCCCGGACGTCCGGCGTAACCCCGGGCGAGACCTCGGCCGCCGACGTACAACTCACCTTCGACGCCGACCGGGACCGGCCGCAGGGCGGTGTCGAGGACGTAGCATCGGGTGTTCGGATCCGGCCTGCCGATCGGGATGGGCCCGGTCCAGCCGGGCTCCGCCGCCCAGAGCGTCGAGTTCACCGTCGCTTCGGTGAGGCCGTACGCGGCGACGACCCTCAGGTCCTCGGCCCAGCGCGCGATCAGTTCCGGTGGGACGGTCTCGGTGCCGACGATCAGCACCGCGCCCTTCGGCAGTTCGCAGTCCTCCGGCAGGGCCGCGACCAGCGACGGCGGCAGGATCATGTGCGTCGCCGCGTTGCCGGCGATGTAGCCGGTGAGTTCGACGCCCGCGACGCGGCGGTGCGACGGCACCACGATCAGCGTCCCGCCGACGCACAGGGACATGACCAGATCCCAGACCGTCACGTCGAACCCGGTCGAGGCGAACTGCACCACCCGGCTGTCCCCGCCGATGCCGATCCGCTCGGTCGCCGTGCTGATCAGGCTGCCGATCCCGTCGTGGGTCAGCACGACGCCCTTCGGCTTGCCCGTCGAACCCGATGTGTAGATGACGTACGCGGCCCGGTTCAGCGCGATCCCACTGACGTCCACAGTGGACGCGTCGAGCTCCGCGAGTTCGGCCACGACGGCCGGATCGTCGAGAAGGACCCGGTCGACGTTCGCGCCGGACGGCAGCTGCGCGGATTCGTCCTCAGTGGACACCACGATTCCCGCGCCCGCGTGGGAAAGCATGTACGCGAGGCGATCCTCGGGGTGGTCGAGGTCGAGCGGGAGGTACGCGGCCCCGGCCTTCATGACGGCCAGGAGCGCGACGACGAGATCCGCCGAGCGCGGCATGGCCACGGCGACGACGTCCTCGTCGCGGACGCCACGTCCCTTCAGCAAGCGGGCGAGGCGGTTGGCAGCGGCGTCGAGTTCGGCGTAGGTCAGCCGGACGTCCTCGCAGACGACGGCCTCGGCGTCCGGTTTCCGCGCCACGATCCGGTCGAACGCCTCGGGCCAGGACACCTCGGGCGAATCCGCCACCGCGGTCCCGAGCTCCAGCATCCGGGCCCGTTCGCCGGCCGGGAGCAGGTCGATCGCGGCCAGCGGCAGTTCGGCCCCCTCCACCAGCGCGTCCAGCACCGCGGCGAACCGGTCGCGGTGCTCGGCGAGCTCGTCGTCGGTGGAAACGGCCGCGTCGGCGTCGAAGTCGAGGCGAAGGCCCCTGCCCTCACCGGCGTCGTACACGGCGATGGCGACGTCGCTGATCGGCCCGAGTTCGAGGTTGTGCACCGTGGCGCTCGCGCCGCCGAACGCGAGTTCGCCGTCCACGGCCATGAAGTTGACGCTCAGCCCGACGAGTTCGTGCACGCCGCCGCTCGCGCCGAGTTCGCGCGCCAGGTCCTCGCCGCGGTACCGGCTGTGTTCCAGCAGCGCGGAAACCTTCGCCGCCACCTGGGCGACGAGCAGCGCCGGTGTCGTCTCGGGCCGCACTGTCAGCCGCAGCGGAAGGACGTTGGAGACCATGCCAGGCTGTTCGCGCAGGGCGCGGGTGGCGCGCGCGGTGACCGGCAGGCCGAGCACGAGGTCTTCGGCGCCGGTCACGCGGTGGGCGTACGCCGCCACGGCGGCGATCGCGACGCGGGACAGCCGCGTTCCCGAGTCCAGCGCGAACTTCCGCAGACGGCCGGTCTTCGCCGCGGGCAGCTCCCACGAGTGCCGCCGCAGCCGGATCGGGCCGGACGACGCGCGGCCGAGCAGCCGCACCGGATTCGGCCTGCCCACCAGTTCGCCGAGCCAGTACTCGCGGTCGGCTTCATCGACTTCCGCGGCCTCGACCAATCCGGAGAGCGGCCAGGAGACTTCCTCTTCGGTACCCGAGTACAGCGCCGCCGCGCGACGGGTCAGGACGGCCTGTCCGTGCGCGTCCATCACCAGGTGGTGATAGCGCTGGAACCAGCGGACCCTGTCCTCGGCGAGGATCAGCAAGGCGTGCCCGGTGAGGGGGCCCCGGCCGAGGTCGGCCACCACGGCCAGTTCGGCCCGCGCCCACTCGTCGGCCGCGCGCTCCGGATCCGGCTCACCGGTGAAGTCGAGAACGGCGACCTCGCCGGGAGTGGCCGGGCGCTGGACCGGCGTGTCGCCGTCCAGCCCGACCGTCACGTGCAGGCATTCGGCCTCGGCGACCGCCCTCCGAACGGCGTCACCCAGCCGGGTGACATCGATGTCGCCACGCAGCTCCGCGACCCAGCCGATCGTGTAGACCGGATCGGCCGGGTCGAGCTGCTGCGCGAGCCAGATCCCCTGCTGTGCCGGGGTCAGGGGAAAGCCGCGGTTCATCGGGGTTGCCTCCACCGTTCGAAAGCGCTGGGATCGTCAGGCCGGTCCGGTACCGCTCACGGCGTACTCCGGCCGGGACGCGCCGGCGGCGCGGCGGTCCACAACGGACTGGAGGATCTCGCCGACCCGGACCGCGGTGTTGGACAGCAGTGACGACGTGATGCCGTGGGTGTGCTCGGTGCCGCCCTGGAGGTAGACCCCGCCGTCCAGCGGCGGTTCGGTGACGATCCGGTAGTCGCGTTCGACGCGGAGCCTGCCCTCGTCGTCGCGTTTGCAGGCGGAAGCGAGCTCGCCGAGCAGCGGCGTCGGGTCCGCCGGGCCGTACCCGGTGGCGTACACGACGAAATCGGCGTCGAGCGTGGTCCGCTCCCCGGTCTCCAGCGCCTCGATGGTGACCCGGACCTCGGATCCGGTGTCGGTGACTTCGGTGGGGCGGGAGACGTTGATCAGCTTCAGCCGCTCGACCCCCTGCACCTTCTCGCGGTAGACGCGCCGGTACAGCTCGTCGATCAGGTCGATGTCCACGGCCGAGTAGTTGGTCGCGCCGTGGTAGCGCATCAGCCGGTCCTTGACCTCTTCCGGCGCCTCGTAGAACCGCCCGACCGCCTCGGGGTCGAAGATCCGGTTGGCGAACGCGCTGTCGTCGGCGGGGCTGTAGCCGTATCGCGCGAAGACCGCGCACACCTCGGCCCGCGGGAAGCGATCGTGCAGCAGCGCGCTGACCTCCGCCGCGCTCTGCCCGGCGCCGACGACGACGAACCGGCGGGGCTCCTCGGCGGCCATGCCCTCCACGCGATGCAGCAGTTCGCTGTTGTGCCAGATACGCGCGCCCGGCGTCACGCCTTCGGGGAGGTTCGGCCGCAGTCCGGTGCCCATCACCAGATTGCGGGCACGCAGGTTCACCAGTTCACCGTCGGTACGGGCGTGGACGTCGAAGAACACGATCTCGTCACCGTCGAAGACCGGCGTGACCGAAAGCACTTCGGTGCCATACGAAACCAGGTCGTCGACCTTTTCCGCCGCCCATTCGAAGTAGTCGTGGAACTCGATCCGCAACGGGAACAGGTTCTTGTGGTTGATGAAGTCGACCAGCCGGTCCTTGCTGTGCAGATACGAAAGGAAGCTGAAGGAGCTCGTCGGGTTCCGCATCGTCGCCAGGTCCTTGAGGAAGGAGACCTGCATGGTGGCGTTGTCGATCAGCATCCCGCGGTGCCAGCCGAACCGGGGCTGGCGCTCGAGGAAGTGGGCGGTGACGGTCTCGGCTCCGGGCGCGGCGTTGTGCTCGGTGACCGCGATGGCGAGCGCCAGGTTCGAGGGACCGAACCCGACCCCGACCACGTCGTAGACCGGAACCCGTTCACCGACCACTGCTCGTGCCATCTTGAACCCCTAGCGCGGCTCAGCCGCATCTCGGTACTTCGTTACAAAGACCAGGGAACCCTAACCTAAGTTAGGTGAGGCTCAACTAGTACTTTCAGTGGTGATGTTCATCCCTCGACCAGGAGGAGGCCGGTCCCATGCGGGTCGCCATGTTCGGATACCAGACCTGGGGACACCGCACCCTGCGGGCCTTGATCGACGCGGGCCACGACGTCGCCCTCGTCGTCACCCACCCGAAAAGTGACCACGCCTACGAGAAGATCTGGGCCGACTCGGTCGCGGATCTCGCCGAGGCCAACGGGATCCGCACCCTGCTGCGCCAGCGTCCCGACGACGCGGAACTGCTGGCGGAGCTGAAGGAAGCCGATCTCGACCTGATCGTCGCGAACAACTGGCGCACCTGGCTGCCGCCCGAGATCTTCGAGATGCCGCGCCACGGCACGCTGAACGTCCACGACTCGCTGCTGCCCGCTTACGCCGGGTTCTCGCCGCTGATCTGGGCGCTCATCAACGGCGAGAAGGAAGTCGGGCTCACCGCCCACATGATGGACGCCGACCTCGACGCGGGCGACATCGTCCTCCAGCGTTCGGTCGAGGTCGGCCCGAAGGACACGACCACCGATCTCTTCCACCGGACGGTCGATCTCATCGCGCCGATCACCACCGACGCCATCGAGCTGATCGCGAAGGGGAACTTCACCCCGGTCAAACAGGACAGGTCGAAGGCCAGCTTCTTCCACAAGCGTGCCCTCGAAGACAGTCTCATCGACTGGTCCTGGCCCGCCGACGAGATCGAGCGGCTGGTGCGCGCGCAGTCCGACCCGTACCCCAACGCCTTCACCCACCACCGCGGGAAGCAGCTGCGCGTCGTCCGCGCCTCGGTGTCGGACGGTCTCTACGGCGGCACACCTGGCCGGATCTTCATCCGGGAGGGTGAGGGCGTCGTGATCGTCGCCGGTCCCGAGGCCCGCCGCGGCCGTTCGCACGGACTCGTCATCGAGCGCGTCCGGACCGAGGACGGCACCGAACTCGCCGCCACCGAATACTTCCGGACGATGGGCGGTTACCTCACCGCCCGCCCCTGACCTGCGGTTTCAGGGTCCCGCGAAAAAACTCGTCGCGGGACCGATGAGTTCTCGCGAAGGGCGCCGTTACATCGGGTAAGAACACTCGATGGGAGGCGCCATGACCGAAACGATCGCCGCGGCGAAGGCGGGAGACCAAACCGCCTTCGCCGCGCTCACCGGACGGCACCGGCGGGAGCTGCACGTCCACTGCTACCGGATGCTGGGCTCGTTCGACGAGGCGGAAGACGTCGTCCAGGAGGCGCTGCTCAACGCCTGGCGGGGGCTGGACACGTTCGACGGCGGGAACTTCCGCGCGTGGCTGTACCGGATCGCCACCAACGCCTGTCTCGACGCGATCCGCAAGAACGAGCGGCGGGTGCCGTCGCTGCGCTCGTTCGCCGAAGTCCCTTGGATCCAGCCGTATCCGGACCGCCTGCTCGACGAGATCGCGCCGTCCGAAGCCGAACCGCACGCGCTCGCCGTCGCCAGGGAGACCATCGAGCTCGCCTTCCTCGCGGTCTTGCAGATGCTGCCGCCGCAGCAGCGCGCGGTGCTGATCCTGCGCGACGTGCTCGGCTGGCAGGCCGCCGAGACCGCGTCCCTGCTCGACCTCTCGGTCGCCGCCGCCAACAGCGCCTTGCAGCGCGGCCGCGCGACCCTGCGTGAACGCCTTCCGCAGCAGCGCGGCGAATGGTCGGTCGCGGAGGCACCGTCCGAAGAGGAACGGGCGCTGGTGCGCCGGCTCATCGAAGCCCACGACAACGGTGACTTCAGCACGATGAGCAGCCTGGTCCGCGACGACGTCCGCCACACCATGCCGCCGGAGCCGAACTGCTACGTCGGTCTCGAACACCTCGCCCGGCACGGCAGGATCGCCGAGGAGATGGGCGAATGGCGCGCGGTCGCGGTCGACGCCAACCGGATGCCCGCCTTCGCCTCGTACCTGCGCCGCCCCGGCGACACCGTCTTCCGCGCCTTCAAGCTCGACGTCCTCCGTGTCGTCGAGGGCAAGGCCGCGGAGTTCACCACGTTCGACAGCCACCTGTTCCCGGCCTTCGGCCTGGACGCCGTTCTGGAGGGAAAGTAATGCCGGAGAAGATGACCGACGAGCAGCGCCGCGCGTTTCTCGCCGAAGGCACCCGCACCGCCGTCTTCGCGACGGTCCGCCCGGACGGACGACCGCACGCGGTCCCGGTCTGGTTCGCCGTCGACGGGGACGACATCCTGGTCAACCTGGGCGCGGACACCGTCAAAGGCAGGACACTCAAGGAGAATCCCCGGGTTTCGGTGGTCGCCGACGATCCGCGTCCGCCGTTCT
>NZ_JBHXJK010000116.1:0-27706 GCF_042723255.1 Amycolatopsis thailandensis | reverse complement strand
GCCCCATACTAACTTGGTTCCGCTGGGGCATACCCCACCACGCCGCCTTTGCCTTGTCTCTGCTCACGAGGGGCCACTGTGACTGCCGGTGCCCCTGGTGCGAACGTGACGATCACCAAGTCCGTGAAGGCCTCCTTGAGGGACCCTGGGTCTCTCAAGGAGGCCTTCACGGACCGTGCACGCGAGCGAACAAAAGCAAACCGCGCTAAGGCTTGACAGCCACACCGCTCAGGCTCAGGTGGTTCAGCTGGGTCAACGGAGCGAGACGCGGGCCTTCCGGCCACCATTCGTGCAGGTGGACGACGCCGGGTTCGAGGATCTCCAGCCCGTCGAACAGCGACTCGATCTCCGCGCGGCTGCGATGCACCGTGGGGTAACCGATGCCGGCCATCAGGCCGTCGAGTTTCCGCGCGAACTCGCCGAGCGGGCCTTCGCCGTCGGTGTAGTAGTGCGTGAGCAGCAAGTACGACCCCGGGGCGAGCGCGTCGAGATAGCCGCGGACGACGGCCTTCGCCTCGTCGAGGTCTTCGATGTGGTGCAGCACCGCGTTGAGGAGCACCGCGACCGGGCGGTCGAGTTCGAGGTGCCCGGCGACAGCCGGATCGTTCAGCGTCTGCTCGGGATCGCACGGGTCCGCGCCGCTGACGTGGACGAGATGGTCTTCCAGCAACGCCAGTCCGTGCGCTCGGACCACCGGGTCGTCGTCGACGTAGACGACCAGCGCGTCGGGGTTGTACCGCTGCGCCGTCTGGTGGGTGTTCTCGACGTAGGGCATGCCGGAGCCCAGATCGAGGAACTGGCCGACCTCGCGGGTGCCGGCGAGGAACCGGACCACCCGGCTCGCCCACGACCGGAACTCCTTGGCCACCGCGGCGCCGTCGGGAGCCACCGTGAGGAAGGCTTCGACGGCCAGCCTGTCGATCTCGTAGTGGTCGTGTCCGCCGAGAAGGGCGTCCTTCATGCGGGCAAGATTGGGCTTGTCGTAGTCGAGGGGTGGTAGCGGGCGCCTCGGCACAGCCCGGACCTCGTCCGAAGTCATGGACACGCTCCACCCTTCAGCCGCGTGCGGATCGTGCGAACACGGTCCACGGCTCCCTCGACGTCGACGGACAGTGCACAGGCTACGACACCGCGTGCGGTCAAGTGAACCTCCCCAAGGGCCTTGCCTACCTGCAATTATCCCGGACAGGGTGACGGCGGATCACGCGAAGACGAGTTCGCGCCACGTGCCGCCTCCGTCGACAGTGCGGTAGACGGCAGATCCCCCTTCGGCGTCCGGCAGTCCGTCGACCACCACCCCGACCCGTTCGTCCGGGAAGTCCAGGTCGTTGAGGCAGACCCCGCGGCCGCTGAGCTCGGTCGTCCTCCAGGTCACGCCGCCGTCGACGGTGCTGTGCAGGAAACCGGTGCCACCGCCTTCCGCCGCGATGGTCGCCGCCGTGGGCGAAGCGGCGCTGAAGCTCTGATTGACACCGAGAATGGGCGCTTGCGCCGTTCCGGTGAATCGTCCGCCGAGTTTCGGCGCCCGCCACAACCGCCGGACGGTCGCGCCCGGATGCGGCGTCCCCGGTCCCCCGCTGCACAACGCCAGCACGCGCCCTCGCCGGATTCCGCTCAGCAGCGCCGAACTGTCCGACGGACAGGGCGGCGGCGCGGCCGCGAAGGTCAGGCCGTCGGAGGAGGTCCAGTACTTCTGGACGCGGTAGTCCGCCCCCATCGACACCTGCACCCCGCCACTGGTGGCGACGTCGCCGTAGGTCGCGGCGCCGGTGACGGTGAACCCCGGGACGGGCAGGAGGACCCGGGCGCCGGAAAGCCCGGCGTACAGCGTCGTCGTCGACGGGCTGCCGAAACCGGTGACCATCGCGAGCACGCGCGCTCCGGCTTCGGTGATTTTCGAAATATAGAAGGGCTCCCGGACCCCGGCGAGCCGGACGCCGGACCACGTGCCGCCACCGTCGTGACTGGAGAGCAGCCTGGTGCCGTCGGAGAGGAAGACGTCGTGGTCGTCGATCACGGCGAGTTTGACCTGATTGTGGTTGTCCGGCAAGGAGATCGGCGGTGCGCCGACGCGCCGCCACCGCTTCCCGCCGTCGGTCGTCGACAGCAGGGACGCGCACCATCCCGGTTCCCCGCACGGCGAATACCCGAGGACGAACCCGCGCGAGGGACCGGTCCAGCTCGTCGACGCGGGGGCGAAACCCTTGGGTACCAGCGAGTCGGCGGCGGCGGGCGGGGTGCAGACGGCGAGGGCGGTCAGTGCGGTGGCGGCGAGCGCGGCCCACCGGTTCGGCTTCATGACAACGGGACGTGCGGCCCTCGCGGGGGTTGCCCGCCGTTCGGGGTGAACCCCCAGATCATCTCCGGTACGCTCTCAAACCTTGTTTCGCCCGGGGCCGGACCGGGTACTCGGCGTTCGGCCGGTGAGACGGAGGTAGCACCGATGGACGACGCGGGTTCGCGTGGTGACGAAGACGAGGAGTCCGATGCCGGGACCACCCAACGTCGCTTCAGCCTGAACGTCCACGATCCGGACCATCTGCCCCGCAAACTCGCCGGCCGCTACGAGGTCGGGGACCTGCTCGGCCGCGGCGCGACCGCGCGGGTCTTCCGCGCCCGTGACCTGCTCGAAGAGCGCGAGGTCGCGCTGAAGCTGTTCCACGCCGACACGATGACCCGGGACGAGCGCCGACGGCAGCAGGAGATCCAGACCCTCCGCGCGGTCCGCCACCCGGGACTCGTCCCGCTGTACGACGCGGGCTCCGACGACGGCTACACCTACCTGACGATGCGGCTGATCGAAGGCCCGAACCTGGCCCAGCGCCTGCGGTCCGGCCCGCTCTCCCAGGACGCGGTCGTCGAGCTGACCGCCCGGCTGACGGACGCGCTCGCGCACGTCCACGCGCACGGCATCACGCACCGTGACCTGAAACCGGCGAACATCCTGATGGCCGACGACGGCCCGCTGATCGGCGATTTCGGGGTGGCGCACGCCTTCGACGCGACCAGGGTGACCGAGACCGGCGGTGTCGTCGGCACGGCGGCGTACATGGCGCCCGAACAGGTCCGCGGCGAGAACGTCGGCCCGCCCGCCGACATCTACGCGCTCGGCCTGGTGCTGCTCGAATGCCTGTCCGGGGAACGTGAATACACCGGGACGCCGGTCGAGGCCGCGGTCGGGCGGCTGCACCGGCCACCCCGCGTCCCTTCCGGGCTGTCGGTGACCATGACGACGCTGTTGCGCGGGATGACCGCGCAGAAGCCGTCGCAGCGCCCGACCGCGGCGGCGATCTCCCGGATCCTGCTGGAGGACTCCACCGGGACGAAGGTCGTCCGCCTCGCGCCGAGCACCCGCAAGCGGGCGGCCGTGGTCGCCGCCATCAGCGCGCCCGCCGCCGCGATCACCGTCGGCGTGCTGCTGGCGTTCAACCAGACCGGCGCGGCCCCGCCGGTCCAGCCTGGCGGGATGCTTCCCCCCGCGGCGACAGGCACCTCGGGCCCGGCGGCGGACCAGGGATCGGTGTCCTCGGAAGCCGTCGAAGTGCCCACCCAGGGCGGGAAAGCGACCCATGGCACGGTCGTGGTGACCGAAGCCGTGCCGGTCTCCGCGAATCCGCCCCGCACCACCGAAAGCGCCAGTGTCACAGCGCCGAGCGAGTCGGACGCCTCCACCGGCGACCCGAGCGCTTCGGACAAACCGAGCAAGACGAAGACCAGGAGCAAGACGAAGACCAAGCCCCAGCCCCCTGGCTGAGCGACAGCCAAGGTGTCCACTGTGGACGATGATGGGAGACGGCGATGACCTATCTCAACGACCCGCGTGAGCCGCAGGAAGAGATCGTCGAGCGGACACCCACCAGGATCCGCGTCGTGCGTGTCGTCAACGCCCTCGTCCACGCGGTGTGCTGGATCTTCGCCTTGGTGCTGATCGTGCACATCCTGCTCGTGTTCGGCGAAGCCAATCCCGGCAACGGATTCGCGCAGCTGATCGACCAGTGGTCGCGCGGGGTCTCGCTCGGGCTGCGCAATCTGTTCACCCCGGACGGCCCCAAGCTGCGAACCTTGTTCAACGACGGCCTGGCCGCACTGCTGTGGCTGATCATCGGCGGCGTGGTGACCGACCTCGTCTCGCGGATCGGCCTGCCCGGCCCGAAACGGGTCTGGTACCGGCGGCCGCTCAGCTGAGCGGACCCGGGTTTCCCTCCGTGCCGTCACCGGCCTGGGCCTGCCCGGCCCGGGCGTCGGTGACGTCCGGAGTGGCCTTGGCGTCCGCGGGCTGCTTCCGATCCTGTTCCGGCTCGTGTTCGTCGTCGAAATGCTCGCGGCACCACCGGCCGTAGCGTCTGGCATGCACGGTCATCGCGGCACCTCCTCCTCAGTCACCACGATCCCCCATCCCTGTGACGCGCGCCACTCGTTTATCCGGCGAATTCGGCCACGATCGCGGCGCAGAACGCGGGCAGGTCGTCGGGGTTCCGGCTGGAGATCAGGCCGTTGTCGTTGACGACCTCCTGGTCGACGACGGTGCCGCCGGCGTTGCGGATGTCGGTGCGCACACTGGGATACGACGTGAGCGTGCGGCCGCGGACGACGTCGGCCTCGACCAGCGTCCACGGTCCGTGACAAATGACCCCGACGGGTTTGCCGCTGTTCACGAAATCGCGGACGAAGCGGACCGCGTTCTCGTCCGCGCGCAGATTGTCCGGATTCATCGTGCCGCCGGGCAGTACGAGCGCGTCGAAGTCGTCGACCGTCACGTCCTTGACGACACGGTCCACCGTGAACTTGTCCGCCTTGTCGATGTCGCCGTTCATGGCCTGGATCTCGCCGGGTTCCAGCGAGACGACCTCGGCCGTCGCCCCGGCATCGGTGACTGCTTTGCGCGGTTCGACCAGTTCGACCTGTTCCACGCCGTCCGCGGCCAGGATGGCCACGCGGCGTCCGTTCAGCGAATTCGCCATGGGTTTCCCTCCTGAAGTCTTCCTCGCCCCCGGACTACCCCTTGCCGGGCAGGCCGAACCATGGGTATGAACCGCGATCACCGCGGGTATTCGCCGCGTATGCGACTTCGGCGAGCGGACCTCGGGTCCCCCGGCATCCGGAGGCGGCGCAGAGGTCGTGGCTTCGGCTATCTGACCCCGGACGGCGAGCCGCTGAAGGACCGGGACACGATCGGGCGAATCGACGCGCTGGCCATCCCGCCCGCGTGGCGGCGCGTGTGGATCTCCCCCCACGAAAACGCCCACATCCAGGCTGTCGGGGTGGACGACGCCGGCCGGAAGCAGTACCTCTACCACGGGGAATGGCGGCGGGCCCGGGACGAGGAGAAACACGAGCGCGTCCTCGCGCTGGCGCGAAAGCTGCCCAAACTGCGCGAAGCCGTCCAGGAGGATCTCGGCGCGCGCGGCCTGAAGCGGGAGCGTGTGCTCGCGGGTGCTTTGCGCATGATCGATCTGGGCGTCTTCCGCACCGGCGGGGAGAGTTACGCCGACGAGCACGGCACCCACGGCGTCGCGACGTTGCTGTGCGAGCACGTCGAACTCCGGGACGACTGCCTGGTGTGCGACTACCCCGCGAAACACGGGATCCAGCGCAAGGTCCGGCTGCCGGACGAGGCTCTGGTGCGGCTGGTCCGGTCGCTGCGGCGAGCGCGGAGCGGCGAAGACCGCCTGCTCGCCTACCGCGACCGCGGCGGCTGGCACGAGGTCAAGGCCGACGACATCAACGAACGACTCCGGGAACTCGTGGGCGAGGGTTTCACCGCGAAGGATCTCCGCACCTGGAACGCCACGGTGCTCGCCGCTTCCGCGTTCGCGGGGCTGGAGAAACCGTCCAGCGAACGCGGCATGAAACGGACCGAGAAGGCGGTGATGACCGAAGTCGCCGAGGGGCTGGGGAACACGCCCGCCGTCGCGAGACGGTCCTATGTGGACCCTCGCGTGATCACGGCGTACCACGAAGACCGGACCATCGCCCGGGCGACGCGGAGAGCGGGGAAGGCGGCCGATCCGAACGAGGCCCGCGACATCGTGGAGCGGGCGGTGCTGCGGCTACTGAACGGGTCGTGAAGCCTCGATCGCGAGGACGGCGATGTCGTCGTGCGTCCCGCTGCCGAGCCACTCCCGCACCGCGGAGCGGACGCGGCCGACCACCTCGCGGCCGGACATCCCCCGGCAGCCGGTCAGCAGTTCGCGCAGCCGCTCGTCCCCGAACAGGTCCGACGGGCGCTCGTGGTGCCGCGCTTCGGTGATCCCGTCGGTGTAGAGCAGGCAGATGTCACCCTCGGCCAGCTGGATGGCCGTCTCGGCGAACCGCGCCTGCGGCGAGATCCCGACCAGCGTGCCGGGCAGGGTGATCTCGTCGACCCCGCCGCGGCGGCGCACCACCAGCGGCGCGGGGTGCCCGCCGGAGGCCAGGGTGACGCCGAGCCCGTCTTCGCCGGCCAGCACCGAACCGAGCACCAGCGTGGCGAACCGGCCGCTGCCGCCGGTGATCAGCAGGGAGTTGAGCAGGCTCAGCAAGGTCGTGTTGTCGTGCTCGACGAGATCGAGCGCGGCGAGGGTCTGCCGGACCCGGCCGGTGAGCGCGGCCGCCTCGGCGCCCTTGCCGCAGACGTCGCCGAGGACGAACATCGCGCCGCCGTCCTCCCGCGGCAGGACGTCGTAGAAGTCGCCGCCGACGTCGAGCAGCCCGCTCGACGGCTCGTACCAGACGTCGAACTTGACGCCGGAGACCTCCGGCGGCGGTGTCGGGCGCAGCGTTGTCTCCAGACCGCGGGTGGCCTCTTCCTGGCGGGCGTAGCGGTGCGCGTTCGCCAGCGCTGTCCCGGCCGCGCGCGCGAACTCGGTCACCGCGCGCGGGTGGTCTTCGCCGAACGCGGGCGCGCCGCGCCTGCCGAGCACGACCGCGCCGGTGACCCCGGCACCGGCGTCGGACCCGAGCGAGACCACGGTGACCGACGGATGGACGGCGAGCCGCTCCGCGACGACGGCGGGCAGCGTCGCGACCTCTTCCTCGGGGACCGCCTTGGCCTCGGGTTCCCCGGTGGAGGCGAAGGTGCCGGCGAGCACCGGCGCCAGCTGGGCCGGGACGCGGCGGATCCGGCCGTGCCCGTGGTGGGTGCGGTGATCACAGCTCCACCACTCCCACCGGCCGCGAGTGGTGGGCAGGAGGACGAAGACGCAGTCGGCGAGTTCGGCCGCGGCGAGCTCGGCGATCACCTTCGCCGTGCCGTGCCGCCCGCGGGCCGAAGCGAGCCGGGGACCGGAGGAGGCGAGGAAGCCGTCCACGCGCGGGCCGTCGGCCGCGACCTCGGAGGTCACCGTCCACGCGTGCCAGCCGCCGGGCAGCGTCCGGATCCGCGCGGGGAACCGGCGGCCGGTGTGCTCGACATAGCCGACGTCGGGGCCTTCGGCGGTCAGCACCGGACGGCCGCCGCCGAACAGTTCACGGGCGGCGGGATTCGACCAGCGCAGCGCCCCGCCGACGTCCTGCACGAGCACGGCGTCGCGGACGTCTTCGAGCAGCTCGCGCCAGAATCTCCCGGATTCGGGCAGCGCGCTCTCACTGGTCCCTGCCGACGGCTCCGAGGGGAGCGACGTCGAGGCCGGGGCCGGCCGTGACACCATTCCCGGACCTCCTCCTGCCTGGCGGGTAGCGCAGCGTGAGCGGGCGGACTGGCTCGAAGTGTAGGTCGAATCATGGCACGCTGATGCGACGACCATGGCTTGGCATGCGTGGTGGAGAGGGTCGACACAGATGACACAGCACTCCCAAAGGCAACGAACCCCCGTGGAAGGTGGTGGCGGCCAGGTGGACGAAGCGACCCTGGAACGCCTGCTCTCGGCGGCTCGTGACCTCGGGGACGGCAACTTCCGGCGCCGGTTCGTGGCACACGGGGACGGGCTCGCGGCCCAGCTCGCGGGCGCCTTCAACGACATCGCCGAACGCAACCAGCGGCTGGTGACCGAGCTCCTGCGCGTCCGCGAAGCGGTCGGCAAGGAAGGCAGGCTCACCGAGCGCGTCGCGGCCGAGATCGGTCCCGGCGGCTGGGCCACCGCGGTCGACGTCGTCAACGGGCTGATCGAGGACGTGAGCAGGCCCACAGCCGAGCTCAACCGGGTCCTCGGCGCGGTCGCCGAGGGCGACCTGTCCGAGCCGATGCCCCTGGAGGTCGGCGGACGGCCGCTGCAAGGTCAGTTCGCCGAGGTCGCGAAGACAGTCAACGGCCTGATCAAGCAGCTGTCGCGCTTTGCCACCGAGGTCACCAGAGTGGCCCGTGAGATCGCCACCGAAGGACGGCTCGGCGGCCAGGCCGAGGTCCCGGGCGTGGCGGGCACCTGGCGTGATCTCACCGACAACGTCAACGTGATGGCCAGCAACCTCACCGACCAGGTGCGGAACATCGCCCAGGTGACCACCGCGGTGGCGCGGGGCGATCTGACCCAGAAGATCAACGTCGACGCGCGCGGCGAGTTCCTGGAGCTCAAGAACACCGTCAACATCATGGTCGACCAGCTCTCGGCGTTCGCCGACGAAGTCACCCGGGTCTCGCGGGAGGTCGGCAGCGAAGGGCGTCTGGGCGGGCAGGCGCAGGTCCCCGGCGCGGCGGGCACCTGGCGGGACCTCACCGACTCGGTGAACCTGATGGCGGACAACCTGACCGACCAGGTCCGCAACATCGCCCAGGTGGCGACGGCGGTCGCGAAGGGCGACCTCTCGCAGAAGATCAACGTCGACGCCAAGGGCGAGATCCTCGAACTCAAGAACACCCTGAACACCATGGTGGATCAGCTGTCGTCCTTCGCGGATGAAGTCACCCGGGTGGCGCGCGAGGTCGGCAACGAAGGCCGTCTCGGCGGCCAGGCGACCGTGCCCGGCGTGGCGGGAACGTGGCGTGGACTCACCGACTCGGTGAACCAGATGGCGGACAACCTGACCGACCAGGTCCGCAACATCGCCCAGGTCACCACCGCGGTGGCCAAGGGCGACCTGACGCAGAAGATCACGGTCGACGCGCGCGGCGAGATCCTCGAACTGAAGACGACCGTCAACACGATGGTCGACCAGCTTTCCGCCTTCGCCGACGAGGTCACGCGAGTGGCGCGCGAGGTCGGCACGGAAGGTCAGCTCGGCGGGCAGGCGCAGGTTCCGGGCGTCGCCGGGACCTGGCGCGACCTCACCGGGTCGGTCAACTTCATGGCGAACAACCTCACCGCCCAGGTGCGGAACATCGCCCAGGTGGCGACGGCGGTCGCGAAGGGCGACCTCTCGCAGAAGATCGCCGTCGACGCCAAGGGCGAGATCCTCGAACTGAAGAACACGCTGAACACCATGGTGGATCAGCTGTCGGCGTTCGCGGACGAGGTCACCCGGGTCGCCCGCGAGGTCGGCAGCGACGGGCGGCTCGGCGGGCAGGCGACCGTGCCCGGCGTGGCCGGGACGTGGAAGGACCTCACCGACAACGTCAACTTCATGGCGAACAACCTGACCGACCAGGTCCGCAACATCGCCCAGGTCACCACCGCCGTCGCGAAGGGCGACCTGACGCAGAAGATCATCGTCGACGCGCGCGGCGAGATCCTGGAGCTCAAGAACACCGTCAACATCATGGTCGACCAGCTCTCGGCGTTCGCCGACGAAGTCACCCGGGTGTCCCGCGAGGTCGGGACCGAAGGCAAGCTCGGCGGCCAGGCGCAGGTGCGCGGCGTCGCCGGGACCTGGAAGGACCTCACCGACAACGTCAACGTCATGGCCACCAACCTCACCGACCAGGTGCGGAGCATCGCCACGGTGACCACGGCGGTGGCGAACGGCGACCTGTCGAAGAAGATCGCGATCGACGCCCAGGGCGAGGTCGCCGTCCTCGCCGAGACGATCAACAGCATGGTCGAGACGCTGCGCGCGTTCGCCGACGAGGTCACCCGGGTCGCGCGCGAGGTCGGCACCGAGGGCATCCTCGGCGGCCAGGCCCGCGTGCCGAACGTGGCGGGCACCTGGAAGGCGTTGACGGACAACGTGAACGTCATGGCCGACAACCTGACCGGCCAGGTCCGCAGCATCGCGACGGTGACCACCGCGGTGGCGCAGGGCGATCTGTCGAAGAAGATCGACATCGACGCGCGCGGCGAGATCCTCGAACTCAAGACGACGATCAACACGATGGTCGACCAGCTTTCGGCCTTCGCCTCCGAAGTCACCCGTGTCGCCCGCGAGGTCGGCACGGACGGCACGCTCGGCGGTCAGGCGGAGGTGCCCGGTGTCGCCGGCACGTGGTCGCGGCTGACCGAGAGCGTGAACCAGCTGGCCGGGAACCTGACCACTCAGGTGCGGGCGATCGCGCAGGTGGCCACCGCGGTGACCGCGGGCGACCTGACCCGGCACATCACCGTCGACGCGTCCGGGGAGGTGGCCGAGCTCAAGGACAACATCAACCAGATGATCGCGAACCTGAAGGAGACCACCCGCGCGAACCGCGAGCAGGACTGGCTCAAGACCAACCTCGCCCGGCTGTCCGCGCTCATGCAGGGGCACCGCGATCTCGCGTCGGTGGCGTCGCTGATCTTGTCGGAACTGACCCCGCTGGTGTCCGCGCAGCAGGGCGCGTTCTTCCTCGCCCGCGAGGACGAGCAGGAGGAAACGGTCCTGGAGAGCATCGCCACCTACGGGCTGGCGAAATCCCAAGCGGGCCTTCGGTTCTCCCCCGGCGAGTCGCTCATCGGGCAGGCCGCTGTCGACCGGCGCACGATACTGGTCCACGAGGCCCCGCCGGAGTACGCGCTCATCTCGTCGGGGCTGGGTTCGGCCGCCCCGGTGAACGTGATCGTGCTGCCGGTGCTGTTCCAGGGCGAGGTGCTCGGGGTGCTGGAACTGGCGACCATCAACGCCTTCAGCACCGTCCACATCGACCTGCTGGAGCAGCTGAAGGAGACCATCGCGGTCAACGTCAGCACCATCCAGTCGAACTCGCGCACCGAGGCGCTGCTGACCGAATCCCAGCGCCTGGCACAGGAACTGCGCGCGCGGTCCGAACAGTTGCAGGCGCAGCAACGGGAACTACGCCGGTCCAACACGGATCTGGCGGAGAAGGCGGCACTGCTGGCACAGCAGAACCGCGACATCGAGGTCAAGAACAGCGAGATCGAGCAGGCGCGGCAGGAACTCGAAGAGCGCGCCGGGCAGCTGACCATGGCGTCGCAGTACAAGTCCGAGTTCATGGCGAACATGTCGCACGAGCTGCGGACGCCGCTCAACAGCGCGCTGATCCTCGCGAAACTGCTCTCGGAGAACCCTGACGGGAACCTGTCGGAGAAGCAGATCCAGTTCGCGCGGACGATCTACTCGGCGGGCAGCGACCTGCAACAGCTGATCAACGACATCCTCGACATGGCCAAGGTCGAGGCGGGCCACCTGGACCTGCAGATGTCCGACGTCACGCTGCCGGAACTGGTCGAGTACGTCGAATCGATCTGCCGTCCGCTCACCTCGGACAAGGGCCTGGAGTTCGCCGTCCTGATCGACCCGCCGGTGCCGTCGTCGATCCACACCGACGAACACCGCGTGCAGCAGGTGCTGCGGAACCTGCTGTCCAACGCGGCGAAGTTCACCGACGAGGGTGGCGTGCGCCTGCACATCCGGATGGCCGACCAGGGCGAGGTCGAAGCCGACTCGCTCCGCCAGGCCCCCGGCGTCCTCGCGTTCGCCGTCGAGGACACCGGCATCGGCATCGCGCCGGACAAACTGGCGATCATCTTCGACGCGTTCCGCCAGGCCGACGGCACCACCAGCCGCAAGTACGGCGGCACCGGGCTGGGCCTGTCGATCAGCCAGCAGCTGACGGAACTGCTCGGCGGCGAACTGCGGGTGCGCAGCGACCCCGGCAAGGGCAGCACGTTCACCCTGTACCTGCCGGTGAGCGCGTCGAACCTGATCGTCCCGGCCACCAAGGCGAGCGGTGTCCCGCTGATCATGGCCGTCCCGCAGGTGATCCCCGTGACCCCGTCGCTGCGGTTCCACGGCGAGAAGATCCTGATCGTCGACGACGACCTGCGCAACGTCTTCGCGCTGGCCGCCGTGCTGGAACGCAACGGCCTGGAGGTCATCTACGCCGAGACCGGCGTCGCGGGCATCCGGGCGCTGGAACGGCACGAGGACACGGCGCTAGTCCTGATGGACGTGATGATGCCCGAACTGGACGGCAACGCCACGATCACCGCGATCCGCGCCGAAGCCGCGCACGAGGATCTGCCCGTGATCGCCGTCACGGCGAAGGCGACCGCGGAGGACAAGGCGCGGACGCTGGCTTCGGGGGCGGACGACTACGTGACGAAGCCGGTGGACACGGACAAGCTGCTGGACCTGATCGCGGTCCATCTGGAGGCCGATGCCGCCTCCAGCGGCCTCTCACAGGCCGTGACGCCCTCGGACACCTCGGACGCCAACGCGGACTGAGCTGTCGGTCTCCGCGTGAAGTACATGAAGGCCCCCTTCCTTGCGCCTGGCGCAGTGAAGGGGGCCTTCATGTACTTGGCAGGCGTGAAGGCCGAGTTTCCTCGGCTCAGCCGAGGGAAGGGGGCCTTCACGCGCGGCCGCTGTGACTGCTGGTGCCTGTGGAGCGAACGTGACGATCGCCGAGTCCGTGAAGGCCTCCTTCCCTACCCTCAAGGTAGGGAAGGAGGCCTTCACGGACAGGACGTGGTCCCACAGATACGAAAGAACCCGCAGGCCAGATGGCCTACGGGTCTCAATCGAAGTGGTGGAGCGGGTGACGGGAATCGAACCCGCGTAGCTAGTTTGGAAGACTAGGGCTCTACCATTGAGCTACACCCGCGTGCCCCCGAAGTACCGGGTGCGAAAACAGCTTAGCGTGACCCGCTAGGCTGTGCGCACACCCCCCGGGAAGATCGGGGAGTGCCGGGATGTGGCGCAGCTTGGTAGCGCATCCGCTTTGGGAGCGGAGGGTCGCAGGTTCAAATCCTGTCATCCCGACTTTGTCACCACCACAACGGCGGGACCAGCTCGAACGAGCCAGACCCGCCGTCTCAGTTTCCGTCTCAGTACAAAGCGTTATACACGCCTTGCCGAACATCAGAGGCCGCTTCCGGCTTGGGTTCGCACCCATCGTGGACCCATTGATCAACCTCCGAGTCCCCCAGGGCGGCTGGGGTCCGGTCTAGGTGGCCGCCTTGTCGGTGCCGGCGATCGCGCTGCGGCGTTCGATCATTACGACGTCGCGCCAGCGGTCGTGGTGCCGGCCGACGCGTTCGCGGGTTCCGATCTCCCGGAAGCCCGCGCCGCGGTGCAGTGCCCGGCTCGCGGTGTTCTCGGGGAAGAGCCCGCTTTGGAGGGTCCAGATCCCCGCGTTCTCCGTCGAGGTGATGAGCGCGGTCAGCAAGGCCCGGCCGACACCTCGGCCTTGGGCGTCGGGGTGGACGTAGACGGCGTGCTCGACCACTCCGGCGTCGACGCACCGGTCGGATACGGCGCTGACGCCGACCCAGCCAAGCACCTCCCCTGCCGCGTCGAGCGCTACCAGGCGGTGTGCCTGGAGGTGGGTGGCGTCCCAGGTCGTCCAGTCGGGTGCGGCGGTCTCGAAGCCGGCGTCGCCGCTGTCGAGTCCGGTTTGGTAGATCGCCAGCACCTGTTCAGCGTGACCTGCCTCCATGGGCGCAATCCGCACCGGGACCCGGGCGGGCTTCATCAGGCGACCAGCTCGGTGAGCAGTTCGCGGACGCGGCGGTCGATCTCGTCGCGGATCGGGCGGATCTGGTCGACGGCCCGGCCGGCGGGGTCGTCGAGCTGCCAGTCGAGGTACCGCTTGCCGGGGAAGACGGGGCAGGCGTCGCCGCAGCCCATGGTGATGACGACGTCGGCGGCTTCGACCGCGTCGGTGGTCAGCCGCTTGGGGAATTCGCGGGAGACGTCGATGCCGAGTTCGGCCATGACCGCGACCACGGCGGGGTTGATCTCGCCGGCGGGGGCGGATCCGGCGGAGCGGACGGCGACGCGTCCGGCGGCGTGGTGGTGCAGCAGCGCGGCGGCCATTTGGGAGCGCCCGGCGTTGTGGACGCAGACGAACAGGACTTCGGGGGTGTTCACGGGGTGACCTCCACGCGGGCTGGGGTGAAGCGGCGGCGCAGTGCCAGGGAAACGTAGACGAGCGCGACGAGGACGGGGACTTCGATCAGCGGACCGACGACCCCGGCGAGCGCTTGGCCGCTGGTCGCTCCGAAGGTCGCGATGGCCACGGCGATGGCGAGCTCGAAGTTGTTGCCCGCGGCGGTGAACGCCAGTGTCGTGGTGCGCTCGTAGGACAAGCCGACCGCGCGGCCGAAAGCGTAGGACCCGGCCCACATCAGTCCGAAGTAGACCAGCAGCGGCACCGCGATCCGGACGACGTCCAGTGGCCGCGCGGTGATCTGTTCCCCTTGCAACGCGAAGAGAACCACGATGGTGAACAGCAGCCCGTAGAGCGCGGCCGGTCCGATCCTCGGCAGGAACCGGGTCTCGTACCAGGCGCGGCCTTTCGCGCGTTCGCCGAGGCGTCGGGTCAGGTAGCCCGCCAGGAGCGGGATACCGAGGAAGATCAGCACGCTTTTCGCGATCTGCCAGCCGGACACCGCGAGGCCGGCTTGCGGGAGGCCGAGCCAGCCGGGCAGGACCGCAAGGTAGAACCAGCCGAGGAACCCGAACGCGATCACCTGGAACACCGAGTTCAGCGCGACCAGCACGGCGGCGGCCTCGCGATCGCCGCAGGCGAGGTCGTTCCAGATGATCACCATGGCGATGCAGCGGGCGAGGCCGACGATGATCAGCCCGGTCCGGTACTCCGGCAGATCGGGCAGCAGCAGCCAGGCGAGGGCGAACATCAGCGCCGGGCCGATCAGCCAGTTCAGCACCAGCGAAGGCCACAGCAGCCGCCGATCGCCGGTGACCGTGTCGAGGCGGTCGTAGCGGACCTTCGCCAGCACCGGGTACATCATCACCAGCAGCCCGAGCGCGATCGGCAGTGAGATCCCGTCCACCTGCACCGCCGACAGGACCGTGTTCAGGCCGGGGATCCAGCGTCCGGCGAGCAGCCCGGCGACCATCGCGGCCGCGATCCACACGGGCAGAAACCGGTCCAAGGTGGACAGCTTGCCGACCACCCCCGTGTCCGGGCCGGTCATGCCGGGACCGGGGTGTCACCGGGGACCAGGACGGCCGACAGGCGGGCCAGCACCTCGGGGTGGACGCGGTAGTACACCCAGGTGCCGCGCCGCTGCCCGGTGATCAGCCCGGACTCCCGCAGGACCTTGAGGTGATGGGAGATGGTCGGGCCGGTCAGGTCGAACGCGTCGGTCAGGTCGCACACGCACGCCTCGCCGCCCGCGTGGGAGGCGATCAGCGAAAGCAGCCGCAACCGCACCGGGTCGGCCATCGCCTTGAACAACTTCGACAGCTCGACGGCCTGGTCCTCGCTCAGCGGTTCGCGGGCCAGTGGCGAGCAACAGGCGTCCATCGCGGCGATCGGCAGCTGTTTCGGCATGCGTCTATCTTGACAGACTTCTAATTAGAGGACAATCTAAGCCGAGCCACTGTTTCGATGAATGTCTATCCAAGGAGGATGGGATGTCACGGGTACAGCTCGCACTACGGGTCGGGGACCTCGAAGGTTCGATCGACTTCTACTCGAAGCTCTTCGGCACCGAACCGGCCAAACTCCGCCCCGGGTACGCGAACTTCGCCATCGCCGAACCCGCGCTCAAGCTCGTGCTCCTCGAAGGGGAGCCCGGTCAGGCCACGGTCATGGATCACCTCGGCGTCGAGGTCGAGTCCACCGACCAGGTCAGCGAAGCCGGCAAGCGCCTGACCGGCGAAGGCCTGGAGACGCTGACCGAGGACGACACCACCTGCTGCTACGCCGTGCAGGACAAGATCTGGGTCCACGGTCCCGGCCAGGAACCCTGGGAGGTCTACACAGTCAAGGCCGACTCGCAGACCTTCGGCACCGACAGCGCCGCCCTCGCCACCCCGGCCACCTGCTGCTCCTGACCGGCACGGAGCGGGTTGCCGCGCGGCCACCCGCTCCGACGGCGCCGCCGGACCGACCTGCGCTCCGTGCCCCTCGCTTTAATGGGATTCATGGAGATCCGCCAGGCACGCACCACGGACGCCCCCGCCGTGACCCCGTTGCTCGCCCAGCTGGGCTACCCGGACAACCACGAGGAAGACGTCCGCCGCCGGCTCGAACGCTGGGCCGCCCACCCCGAAGGCGCCGCGTTCGTCGCCGTGTCGGGCGACGGCGTGGTCGGCGTCATCGCGGTGGTCGCGATCCCGCTCCTCGAACGGGAGGCCTCCGTGGGACGGATCGTGGCCCTGGTGGTGGACGAGACCCAGCGCGGGACCGGAGTCGGGCGTGAACTGGTCACCGCCGCCGAAGAGCAGGCGCTGCGGTGGGGTTGTGTCGCCATGGAGGTCAGCAGTTCCCGCCGCCGGACCGGCGCGCACGCCTTCTACCGGGCGCGCGGGTACGAGGACCGTTGCGAGCGCAGCGCCAAGTTCTTCCGCGAACTGACCGCTTGACCAGCTCCCGGATACTGAGAGCCCTACCAAAGGACGCAAACCGTTGTAGCGGAGGACATACGCGGTCTTCTGTCCGGTGAGCCACGCACCCATCACCTGAGGGCCGGGCAGGTGGAGGTCCTTCTCGCCGCAGAGGACCGCCTGGCGGAGCCAGGCTAACTTGCACCAAAACCGCAGGCAGAGCCCTACAACGCGGCGCCGTCGGCATCGCGCACTCGAGCAAGAGGATCGAACCGGCGAGCCATAACGGCGCGGGCACTCCCAACGGTTTGCCGTAAAGTCCGATCAGTCCGGTCGCGGCGGTGGCGACACTTGCGGTCCCCAGCGCCCAGACCACCTTGCGCTCCCGCCTGGCTTCAAGCTTTCCCAGCAGTGAGGCCAGGATTCGCTTGCCGAAGAAAATGGCTTCCGGCCGCCCCCGCAGAACCGCGGCCGGCCGGAAAAACGTACGGACTGCAAACCAGATAGCTCGCTGAGTCCAGACTCAACACCTCAAGGCTGACGCCGAAGTAGGCGAAGTAGGCCCTCGCGCTGACGTAGCCGAACTAGCAGAGAAGCGCGGACAAGATCGGCAGGGGTCGTTGAACGCGAGGATCTCGGTGACCAGACGCCACCGGTCGTCAGCGAAGGAGCGCTTGGACTGTTCGTTTCTGTAATGAAGACGGCCCGGTCTGCGAGTTCGAAGACAACCCATGGGCATCCGCCCGGAACCCAAGCACTCGAACAAGGAGCGCGACATGAAGGCGGCACCCGAGGAGGCAAGCGCGAAGCCCGGGAAACGACGACGAAAGCTCGCAGAGATGAGGCAGCTGCGGCGTCGGCGTCACTACCCGTGGTCTGCCGAGGTCACGCGAGGATTTCCGGTCTACGCGGACCTCATGCACGAGGCCATCACCGAGGCCAGGCGCCGATACCGATGGGTCGGCCGGGCACATATGCTGTGGTTTCGGATCGGCGGGGCCGCAGAGCTCGTCTTGAGTATCAGTTTCCCGTTCGTAGTCGCCCTCTTGTCGGACGACGAGGGCGTCATGACGAAGCAGGATCAGCGCGTCGTGACCGGTATCAGTGTCGGAATCGCGCTCCTTGGCAGCATAAGCGCGTTCTACGGATGGAACGACAACTGGCGCCTCAACCGGACACAGCAGCTCGTCCTGAAGCGGATCATCGGTTCGTGGGAACTCGACATCCTGGAGGTCCTCATCGACCCCGATCCTGACCGCGGACGAGCGCATGCGGTCACCAAACAGGCAGTCCAAGACCTGGATGTGGCCTTCGAACACGAGCAAGACGTGTTCTTCGGATCGATCCGGTTGCCGGAAGACTTGCAGGGCCGCGGGAAAGCGGGTGATCAGTCCCCGTAGCCGACTGGCGCCTTCCAATCCCGCCGGCTCCCGGATGCTGAGAGCGCTAGGCCCACCCGCACCCACTTGCGAATATCGGCACCGTGACCGGCAGGCGGAGCGCCAGTGCCAGCGCGGTGCTCCGCGTGGTGCTGGACGAAGGAGCGATAGCGCGCAGCACCATCGCGCGCCGCACCGGGCTGAGTGCCGCCGCCGTCACGGGGCATGTGGCGGAGCTGATGCGCCGGGGCTTCCTCACCGAGCTGCCCGAGGTCGCGGGCGCGGTCGGCAGGCCGCATGTGCCGGTGGACCTCGACACGGAGCGGTTCGTGGTGTGCGGGGCGCACATCGCGGTCGACCACCTCACCGTCGGCCTGCTGGATCTGCGCGGGAAAGTGCTGGCACAGCTGGAAGCCCCGCATCACGGCGCCGAGCCTGCCGTGCAGGTCGCGCAGATCGCGGAGCTGCTCGACGACCTCCTCATCGGACACGCGCCGGACCGGACTCCGCTCGGGTTGGGGGTGGCGACCGGCGGCTGGGTCGACGAGGCGTCGGGGACGGTGGTCGAGCACGGATTGCTCGGCTGGCAAGGGGTCCCGTTGCGCGAGCTGCTCACCGAGGTGACCGGGCTCGACGTCCGCGTCGACGGGCATTCGCGGGCGCTCATCCACGCCGAACGCCTGCTGGGGCAACCGAGAGCGCGCAGCAGTGTGGTGCAGTTGTTCACCGGCAACGTGGTCGACGCGGCCTTCGCCACCGGCGACACCGTCCACCACGGTCCGCGCTCGGCCGCGGGCGCCGTCGCGCATCTAAGGGTCGATGACAGCGAAGAACCTTGCCGCTGCGGGCGTTCCGGCTGTCTTGAGGCCACGGTTTCCGAGCGCACGGTCGTCCGAAAGGCCGTTGAAGCAGGAATCGCCGAAAAACCGGATTTCGCCGAAGTGCTCCATTCGGCGGCATCGGGAAACAAAGGCGCCGTCGCCATTTTCCAGGAACGCGCACGGATAATCGGACAGGCCGCCGCATTGCTCTTCGACGTCCTCAATCCGGAAATTCTCATCGTGCTCGATCAGAGTGTACGCGACGTCGAAGGTTGCCTTTCCACGATCCGGGACGAGGTCTCCCAGCGCTCCTGGATCTGCCAGGACGCGACCGGAAACGTTGTGGCGTCGAGCTTTCCAGGGACCGAGCTGGCGACGGCCGGCGGGGCCGTCATGCTGAACGTCCTCTACGAAGATCCTCTTTTCGCGAAGCTCGCCAACGCGTCGTAAAGCCGGATTACTTCACTAAATCGCAAAATTGACGCTCTCCGCCGGGCCTGCGAAGAATCTTCTTCAACGACGCGAACCCGAACGAAAGAGCCCACCGTGAAGAAACCCGTGCCCTTGATCGCCGCACTCCTCGCCGGGCTGGCGCTGTCGGGCTGCGGCGCGTCCGCGAGCTCGGCGGGTGTCGCCGGACAGCCCGAGAAACTCGAACTCCGCTACCAAGGTTCGGCGAACAACGTCACCTACCCCGAACTCGCCGAGGACCTCGGGTACTTCGGCCCGGTCAAACTCAAGTGGGTCGGCAACACGATCAGCGGACCGCAGGACATCCAGTCCGCCGCGACCGATCAGACCGACTTCGGCGGCGCCTTCACCGGCGCGGTCGCCAAACTCGTGGACGCCGGCGCCCCGATCAAGGCCGTCGTCAACTACTACGGCTCCGACGAGAAGACCTTCTTGGGCTTCTACGTCAAGGAAGACAGCCCGATCCGCAACCCGCGCGACCTCATCGGCAAGAAGGTCGGCGTCAACACCGTCGGCGCGAACCTGGAGGCCGCCCTCGACACCTGGCTCAAACGCAACGGCCTCTCCGACACCGAGATCGACCAAGTGCAACTGGTCGTCCTGCCGCCGATCAACACCGAACAGGCCCTGCGCAACGGCCAGATCGACGTCGCCGCGCTCAACGGCGTCCTCCAGGACCGGGCCCTTTCCGGCGGCGGGGTGCGGCCGATCGTGAAGGACGTCGAGGCGTTCGGCCCCTACAACGGCGGGCCGTACGTGCTGCGGACCGACTTCATCAAGAAGTACCCGGAGACCACGAAAACCTTCGTCACCGGCGTGGCCAAGGCGATCGAATGGGCACGCACCACGCCACGCGAGGAGGTCATCGCCCGGTTCACCAAGATCATCCAGAACCGCGGCCGCAACGAGAACACCGAAACGCTCAAGTACTGGAAGAGCGTCGGCGTCACCAAGGGCGGGCTGATCTCCGACAACGACTACACGCTCTGGACGGATTGGCTCAAGCAGTCCGGGTTCATCAAGAACGACCAGGTCGACCTGAAGAAGCTCTACACCAACGAGTTCAACCCCTTCCGCGAAGGCGGTGGCGCGTGACCGCCAAGATCAGCCTCCGCTCGGTCACCAAGACCTTCGGCGCCCTGACCGCACTGGACGACGTCTCCCTCGACATCGAGGACGGCACGTTCCTTTCCCTCGTCGGGCCCAGCGGCTCCGGCAAGTCGACCCTGCTCGACCTGCTCGGCGGCCTCGCGAAACCCACGTCCGGCGAGGTCCTGATCGACGGGAAGCCCGTCACCGGACCGGGTCTGGACCGCGGGGTCGTGTTCCAGCAGTACGCGTTGTTCCCCTGGCGCACCGCACGCGCCAACGTCGAATTCGGGCTCGAAGGCGGCACCCTGACCAAACGGCAGCGCGCCGACAGGGCGAGGGAATTCCTCGACCTGGTCGGGCTTTCCGGCTTCGAAGACCATCTCCCCCACCAGCTTTCCGGTGGTATGAAGCAACGCGTCGCGATCGCGAGGAGCCTCGCCTACGACCCCGACGTACTGCTGATGGACGAGCCGTACGCCGCGCTCGACTCCCAGACCCGCGAACTGCTCCAGGAGGAACTGCGGCGGATCTGGAAACGCACCGGCAAGACCATCGTCTTCATCACCCACAGCATCGAAGAAGCCGTCTACTTGGGACAGAAGGTCGCGGTACTCACCTCGCGACCGGGAAGGCTCAAGGACGTCGTCGACATCGACCTCGGCGACCGCTCCAACGACGATCTGCGCTCGGCGCCCGCGTTCGTGGCGCACCGGCACCGGCTGTGGGAACTCCTGCACGACGAGATCCGGAGGGCCGCATGACCGCGACACTCGAAGCGCCGACTGTCCACACCGGACCGAAACCGGTCGAGAAGGCACGCAAGAAAAGCAGGCTGGGCAAGGCTTTCCGCAGCTCGGCGGCGATCCTGCTGTTCCTCGCCATCTGGGAGCTCGCTCCCCAGTTCGTCCTCGACGAAGGAACGAGGACCTTCCTTCCACCGCTGTCGGAAGACCTCGTCGCGCTCTGGGAACTGATCCTCAACGGCCAGCTGGCCGATCACCTGCTGGCGAGTCTCGGCCGGTCCGCCGCCGGGTTCGTGATCGCGGTGGGCGTCTCGGTCCCGCTCGGGCTGCTGATCGCCTGGTACCGCCCGCTCGCGGAGTTCCTGAACCCGCTGCTGGAACTCGCCCGCAACACCGCCGCGCTGGCGTTGCTGCCGGTGTTCACGCTCCTGCTCGGCATCGGCGAGGTGTCCAAGATCGCGCTGATCGTCTACGCCTGCGTCTGGCCGGTGCTGCTCAACACGATCGCCGGGGTGAACACCGTGGATCCCTTGCTGGTCAAGGCCGCGCGTTCGCTCGGGCTGTCGAGCCCGAACCTGTTCCGCAAGGTGATCCTGCCCTCGGCGGTGCCGACCATCTTCACCGGCATCCGGATGGCGGCGGCGTACTCGATCCTCATCCTCATCGCCGCCGAAATGGTCGGCGCCAAGGCCGGGCTCGGCTATCTGATCAACAACTCCCAGGTCAACTTCCAGATCCAGCAGATGTACGCCGCGATCATCACGGTGTCGGTTCTCGGGCTGGCCATCAACGCGGGCTTCGTCGCGCTGGAGCGGCGATTCTCCACCTGGCGTGTCAAGGAGAAGGCGTGAAACACCTGCATCTCAACGCGTTCGTGATGCCGAACGGCCATCACGAGGCGGCCTGGCGGCATCCGAGCACGGATCCGCGGCGCGCCGCGACGCTGCAGCACTATGTCGACATCGCCCGTACGGCGGAGCGCGGCAAGCTGGATTCGCTGTTCCTCGCCGACGGCGTCGCCTTGTGGGGCAACGTCCGCTACAACTCGCACACCCTGTTCGAGCCGCTGACGCTGCTTTCGGCGCTGGCCGGGGCCACCGAGCGCATCGGTCTCATCGCCACCGCGTCGACGACCTACAACGAGCCGTACCACCTGGCCCGGAAGTTCGCTTCACTCGACCATCTCAGCGGCGGGCGCGCGGGCTGGAACATCGTGACGTCGGCGGGCGAGGACGAGGCCCGCAACTTCAACCGCGACGCCCGGCCGGCGCACGCGCTGCGTTACGAACGCGCCACCGAATTCGTCGAGGTGGCAAGGAAACTCTGGGACAGCTGGGACGACGACGCGGCCGTCATCGACAAGGCGAGCGGGGTCTACGCGGACACCGACCGCATCCATCCGATCGACCACAACGGCCCGCATTTCCAGGTCCGCGGCCCGCTGAACATCCCGCGTCCGGTGCAGGGACATCCCTTGCTGGTGCAGGCCGGTTCGTCGGAGACGGGCAAGGAGTACGCGGCCCGGTTCGCCGAGGCGGTGTTCACCGCGCAGCAGACTTTCGCCGAAGGCAAGGCTTTCTACGACGACGTCAAGGGAAGACTCGCGAAGTACGGACGCTCGCCGGAGGAGATCAAGATCCTGCCGGGGATCAGCCCGATCCTGGGCCGCACGGAGGCCGAAGCGAAGGAACGCGAGGCCGAGCTCAACGCCCTGATCACCCCCGCGTACGGCGTGCGGCAGCTGTCGAACATGCTCGACCACGACCTCACGCCGTATCCGCTCGACGGTCCGCTGCCCGACGTCGGCACGTTCACCGAAGGCGCGCAGAGCCGGTTCGAGCTGGTCACCGGCCTGGCGCGGCGCGAGAACCTGACCATCCGCCAGCTGATCGAACGGCTCGCGGGCGGGCGTGGGCACCGTGTCTTCGCCGGTACGGCAACGCAAGTGGCCGACCAGCTGGAGCACTGGTTCACCGAAGGCGCCGCGGACGGCTTCAACGTCATGCCACCCACCCTGCCCGGCGGCCTCGAGGACTTCGTCGACCTCGTGGTCCCGGAACTCCAGCGGCGCGGCCTGTTCCGCACCGAGTACACCGCCACGACCTTGCGCGGCCACTACGGCCTCGCCCGTCCCGTCCATCGCACCGCAGTGAAGGAGCATGCCGCATGACCGCCCTAAACACCCAGGTCGAGGTCCGCAAGATCACCGGCAGGATCGGCGCGCAGGTGATCGGCGTCGATCCGGCCAAGGACCTCGACGCCGCCACCGTCGCGTTCGTGACCGAAGCCCTGCACGAGCACAAGGCGCTCGTCTTCCGCGACGTCGAGCTGGACGACGCGGGCCAGCAGCGGTTCGCCGCGCACTTCGGCGAGCTGACCAAGGCGCACCCGACCGTCCCGTCGGTCGACGGGGAGCCCGCCATCCTGCCGGTCGACAGCGAGCAGGGCCGCGCGAACCAGTGGCACACCGACGTCACCTTCGTGCACAACCCGCCGAAGGCCAGCACGCTGCGCAGTCTGGTCGTACCGCCTTACGGTGGCGAGACGCTCATCGCCAACTCGGCCGCCGCGTACCGCGACCTGCCGGAGCCGCTCCGGGCGTTCGCCGACACGCTGCGCGCCGAGCACACCAACGACTATGACTACGCGAAGGCGCCGGAGACCCTCGATGAGGCAGAGCAGGAACGCCGGAAGGTGTTCGTCTCGCAGAAGTTCCGCACGGTCCACCCGGTGGTGCGGGTGCATCCGGTGACCGGCGAACGCGGGCTGTACATCGGCGGGTTCGCGCAGCGGATCATCGGGCTGTCCAAGGGCGAGTCGCGGGACATCCTGCGGCTGCTGCAGTCCTACGTGACGCGGCCGGAGAACGTCGTCCGGGTGAGCTGGGAGCCGAACCAGCTGGTGTTGTTCGACAACCGCATCACCCAGCACTACGCCGTCGACAACTACGACGACCTGCCCCGCCGCTTGAACCGGGTCACCGTGGCGGGCGACGTCCCGCTCGGCATCGACGGGGTGCCGAGCGAATCCCTCGAAGGCGACGCTTCGCACTACTCCCCCGTCGCCTGACGCCCCGCATTTAGTCCTCTGGATGCGTACCAACCGCATCCAGAGGACTAAATGCGGTAAGACTGGCGACGTGAAGGACGATCGTCAGGTGGAAGCGCTCCTCAGGGAGCTGGCCCCGCAGGTCATCGGGCTGCTGGTGCGCAAGCACGGGCAGTTCGACGCCTGCGAGGACGCCGTCCAGGAAGCCCTGCTTTCGGCCGCGCAGCAATGGCCGGAGCAGGGCATCCCGGACAGCCCGAAGTCTTGGCTCGCGACGGTCGCGTCACGGCGGCTGGTGGACGAGTGGCGCAGCGAGAGCGCGCGACGGCGGCGCGAGGAGAACGACGCGCTGATGGCCCCGGCCGAACCGTCCACTGTGTCCGATTCGGACGACACGCTCACGGTGTTGTTCCTGTGCTGTCACCCTTCCCTGTCCGCGCCGTCGCAACTCGCGCTCACGCTGCGCGCCGTCGGCGGTCTGACCACCGGCGAGATCGCGGCCGCGTTCCTGGTCCCGGAATCGACGCTCGCCCAGCGGATCAGCCGGGCGAAACAGACCATCAAGAAGGCGGGCGCCGAATTCGTCCTGCCGCCGGCCGCGGAACTCGCCGAACGGCTCCGCGTCGTCCTCCAAGTGCTGTACCTGATCTTCAACGAGGGCTACACGACCAGCGGCGGCCCCGACCTGCACCGCGCCGACCTGACCGCCGAGGCGATCCGGCTGACCCGCCTGCTCCGGCGGCTCATGCCGGACGAAGACGAGGTCACCGGCCTGCTCGCGCTCATGCTGCTGACCGACGCGCGCCGCGACGCCCGCGCCGGCGAGGACGGCTCGCTCGTCCCTCTCGCCGAGCAGGACCGCTCGCGCTGGAACGCGGAAACGATCGCCGAGGGCGTCTCGCTGGTGAGCGGGGCCCTGGCGGAAGGCCCTGTCGGGCCGTACCAGGTGCAGGCCGCGATCGCCGCCGTCCACGACGAGGCGGCCACCGCGGCCGACACGGACTGGACCCAGATCCTCGCGCTCTACGACGTCCTCGAAAAGGTCTCGCCCGGCCCGATCGTGACGCTCAACCGCGCTGTCGCGGTCGCCGAGGTCAACGGACCGGAAGCGGGCCTCGACCTGCTCGCCACGCTCGACGACGACACCCGGATGAGCCAGACCCATCGGCTCGATTCCGTGCGCGGGCACCTGCTGGAGCTGGCCGGGGAGGCCGTCGCCGCGCGCGAGGCGTACCTCCGGGCCGCCGGCAAGACCGCGAGCGAACCCGAGAAGCAGTACCTGACCCGGCGCGCGGAGCGGCTCTCCTAGTCCTCGGCTTTGCGGGCGGTGGCCATGGCGCGCTCGGTTTCCCAGAACGCGCGCATCGAGGCGATCAGCCCGTCCTCGCGCACCCGGTAGACGAACACGCCGTCGGTGTCGACGCGGTAGCCGCCGGGCAGGTACGTCGTGATCGTGCCGACGTTCGCGACCTCGTCCCCGGCCGCGTGGGAATCACGGATGGTGAACTGGAAGCGTTCGACGCATCCGATCGTCTTGTCCCAGAAGGCACTGATCCCGTCGTGGCCGTGGTGGCCCTTGCCCTCTTCGTCGAACATCGACGGGCCGACGGGGTCTTCGACGACGGCGTCACCGGCGAAGAGCGCGAGCCAGGCTTCCTTGTCCCCCGCCGTGACGGCGGTCATCGAGCGGAACGCGGCCTGCCTCGCGGGCGGCTGTTCGGCGGCGGGATCCCAGCAGACGTCGACACCCATGCTCAGTCTCCGATCTTCGCGATGATCTCGTCGCCGAACTTCTTGATGGAATCCAGCTTCGGGCCGACTTCGGCGTCGAAACCGAGGCCGTCGAACACCCACGGCATGGTGATGATGTCGGTGACGCCGATGTCGCCCTGCTCGCGGTAACCGTCGAGACCGAACTTGTCGATGCAGACGGCCTGGTACTCGAACGGGTCTTCGGCGCGACCCCGCTCCGCCAGCAGTCCGCGCAGTTTGGCGATCGTGTCGCGGAGGTCGTCGAACTTCATCATCGCCGAGGACCAGCCGTCGGCGACGCGAGCGGCCCGGCGCAGCGCGACGTCGGTGTGGCCGCCGATGTAGAACGGCACCTTCGACGGCGGTGTCGGGCTCATGCGGAGCTTGTCGAAGTCGAAGAACTCACCGTGGAACTCGACCATCCCGCCGTCGAGGATCAGCCGCAGCACCTCGATGGCCTCGTCCACGCGTTTGCCGCGCTTCTCGTACGGCGCCCCGCACCAGCGGAACTCTTCCGGCGACCAGCCGACGCCGAGCCCGAGACCGAAACGGCCGCCGGTCAGCGCCGCGACCGAGTTGACCTGGCGCGCGAGCAGGACCGGGTTACGGGAGCCGAGTTTGAGCACGGAGGTGTAGAAGGTGAGCCGTTCGGTGACCGCGCCCATCGAGGCGGCGGCGACCAGCGGATCGGCCCAGGGCGTCTCCTCGGTCCAGAACCGGCTGCCGTCGGGCGTGTACGGGTAGTCGGCCGAGACCGTTTCGGAATAGAACAGGGAATCCGGGAGCGCGATCGAGGAGAACCCCGCCTCTTCGGCGGCCCGGGCGAGCTCGCCCAGCTGATCGAGCGGATTCATCGCGATCGACAGGGTGAACTTCATGGGGCCGAACTATAACGTGTTCTAGTTTGCCTCGCCAGTGGTGACCGCGAGCACCAGCGGGAACCTCGGGCAGGCCGTCCACGTTGTCCGGAGCAAAGGCCGAACGATTCCTGGAGTTGAACCCATGGGCACCGCGATCTTCCTGATCGTGCTCCTCGTCGTCGTGGTCGGCGGCGGCATCTACTTCGCGAAATCCCAGGCGGCGGCCAAGAAGCGCCAGCTGGACGACGCGAAGGCGGACGCACGGCGCCTCGTCGAACGACTGGGCGGTCAGGTCATGAACCTCACCGGCACGGACACCGCTTCCCAGCAGGCGATGGCGGACGCGTCCGAGCGTTTCACCGCGGCGGGCTCTCAGATGGAGCAGGCGCAGACCATCGAGCAGGCGCGGCTCGTGCGCGAGACCGCCATCGAAGGCCTCTACTACGTCCGCGCCGCGCGGCTCGCCATGGGCATGGACCCCGGTCCGGAACTGCCCGGCAGCGAAGAGCGCGACAGGGCGGGCAAGGTCACCGAGCACCGCTCGGTCGACGTCGAGGGCGAGCACTACGAGGCCTCGCCGGACCCGAGCCAGCGGACGCCGCACTACTACCCCGGCGGTCGCGTGGCGGGCCGTCCGGTGCCGCAGGGCTGGTACAGCGAGCCGTGGTGGAAGCCCGCGCTCGTCGCCGGTGCCTGGGGTCTCGGTTCGATGCTGCTGTTCAGCGCGATGTTCTCCGGCATGGCGGGTATCGCGAGCGCGTCGGCCTGGGAGTCGGGCTACGACGCGGGCCAGGAGGACGCGGGTGCCGGCGGTGACGCGGGTGGCGACGCCGGAGGCGACATGGGCGGGGACGCCGGTGGGTTCGACGGCGGCGGCTTCGATGGTGGCGGTTTCGACGGCGGGGGCTTCGACGGCGGCGGCTTCGACTTCTAGCGCCGGTCTCCCTTCCCAAGTACATGAAGGCCCCCTTCCTTGCGCCAGGCGTAAGGAAGGGGGCCTTCATGTACTTCAGGTG
>NZ_JBHXJK010000115.1:0-27811 GCF_042723255.1 Amycolatopsis thailandensis | reverse complement strand
GTCACCGGTCACGCCGGGCACGACCTTGATCAACGGAGGATCGGGGACGTTGAGTGTCCCGGATCCTCCGTTGATCAAGGTCCAAGACCGGGCGTCGCCCCCTGTCAGTCGCGGAACCGCCACTCTCGCCCAGTCGGGCGTGGGTAGGTAAATACCGGTCCGCTCTCCTTGACCTGCACCAGGCCTTCACGGACTTCGCCGCCCCCTGTACCGAAGGGCCCCAGCCCACGAGCGTCAGGCGGCCTCGTGCGCCTCTTCCACCGACCCGGGCAGCGCCGGCCCTCGCGGCGGGATCGCGTCCGCGGCGGCCGGGTCGACCTTCCGCACCGAACCGTCGGCCGCGCTCCGCGCGATCGCGAGCATCGAGGCCAGCGCGTCCTGGATCTGCTGCTGCTCCCGCTCCGGGATGAGGCTGAGTTCGATCAGCACGCTGCCGTTGCCGAGCAGCCCGTACCCGTTGCGCGCGATGCCCTGGTAGTCACCGCCGGGGTACTGAGAGACGTAGCCGCCGTTGCCGTCGATCGACCGCTGCACCACGACCGCGATCTGCTTCGCGAAGTCCACATCGGACGGTTCGACGCCCGCGTTCGTCGGCCACAGCGTGGAAGCGGTGATCTCCTTGCCTTCCGCGTCCCGATACCGGCCCTGCATGTGGTAGTCGACCATGATGTCCGGCTTGAACGACGCGTTCCGCCGCTGGATCAGGCCCGCCTCGGTCGCCGGGTTGTCCTTCGGCGCCACGGCCGGATCGTGGTAGCGGTTGATGTCGTAACCCTTGCCCTTCTCGCCGTACTCGGGAGTGGCGGCCGGGTCGTAGTTGTAGCGCCAGTCGCGTTCGTGGCCGTCGGGGTTGGCGCGCACGACGATGTCGACGGTCACCTTCGACAGCAGTTTCCGGGCCCACGCGCTGTGCTCCACGCCGACCTTGCGCAGGAACTCGAGCGCGGCGGGGGTGCCGAGCGGCTCGTCGCCGTGCTGCTGGGTGACGTACTGGATCCGCGTCTTGCCGTGACCGACCCTGGCCGCCCACACCGGGCGGCCTTCGTTGCTGCGGCCGATCTTGTCCACCTGGATCTTGCCGTGGCTGAGCACGGCCAGCTTGTGCAGTTCGAAGGCCAGCTTGACAGTGGAGGGCCGCGGGTCGACGGTCCGGCCGTCCACTGTGGTCTCGGCGGCCTGCGCGGCCGGGGCCACGAGCAGCCCGGCACTGACAAAAACGGACAACAGGGCGATTCGGGACTTGAGACTCATGGTCGGTGAGTATCGACGAGCGGGCATCGTCCAACAAGAGGCCGGATAAACCGGTCGAATTTTGTCGGTGGCAGGTTCTAGGGTGCCTACCGTGGGTGACTCAGAGCACGAATCGGCGATGGTCCAGGCGAAGGCGTTGGTCAAGCGTTTCGGCGACTTCGAGGCCGTGCGAGGGATCGACGTCGAGGTCCGCCCGGGGGAGGCGTTCGGCTTCCTCGGGCCCAACGGCGCGGGCAAATCCTCCACCATGCGGATGATCGCGAGCGTGTCCCCGCGCACCGACGGCGACCTGCGGGTCCTCGGGATGGATCCGGACGTCGAGGGGCCGAGGATCCGCGCCCGGCTCGGTGTGGTGCCGCAGCAGGACAACCTGGACACCGAGCTGACCGTCCGGCAGAACCTCCAGATCTACGGTCGCTACTTCGGGCTCTCCCGCGCGCACGTGCGGAGCAAGGCCGAGGAGCTGATGGAGTTCGCCCAGCTCACCGATCGCGCGAACGCCGAGGTCGATTCGCTCTCCGGCGGCATGAAACGGCGGCTGACCATCGCGCGGTCCCTGGTCAACGACCCGGAACTGCTCCTGCTCGACGAGCCGACCACGGGGCTGGACCCACAGGCCCGCCACCTGCTGTGGGACAGGCTGTTCCGGCTCAAGGCAGGCGGGACGACGCTGATCATCACCACGCACTACATGGACGAAGCCGAGCAGCTCTGCGACAGGCTGGTCGTGATGGACAACGGCCGCATCGCCGCCGAAGGCTCGCCCGCCGACCTGATCAGCCGGTATTCCACCCGTGAGGTCGTCGAGCTGCGCTTCCCGAACGGCGAGCAGGAGTCGGCCGCGAAGCGGATCGAGGGCCTCGCCGAACGCGTCGAGGTGCTGCCGGACCGTGTCCTGCTCTACACGATGACCGGCGAGGCCACCCTCGAACAGGCCCACGCGCGCGGGCTGCGTCCGCTGTCGAGCCTGGTCCGCCGAAGCTCGCTGGAGGACGTCTTCCTCCGCCTCACCGGCCGGACGCTGGTCGACTGATGACCACAGCGCAGACGAAGCCGTCGACGGGCCGCGTGGTCTCGCGCTGGGCTGGAGCCTGGCTGCGGGTCGAAGGCCATTGGATGTGGTACCGCCGGTACTGGGTGTCCACCCTGTACTCGACGGGCCTCCAGCCGGTGCTGTTCCTGGCCGCGATGGGGCTCGGGTTCGGTTCGCAGGTCCAGGCGGGCGCGGCGACAGGCGGGTTCTCGTATCTGGAGTACGTCGCCCCCGCGCTGCTCGTCGCCGGCGCGGCGCAGCTGGCGGTGGGCGAATCGAGCTATCCGGTGCTGTCGGGTTTCAAATGGCAGCAGGACTATCTCGCCGTCACCGCCACCCCGATCACGCCGGGGCAGGTGCTCGGCAGCCAGATCATGTGGGTGAGCCTCCGGCTGACCCTCGCCGGCACGATCTACGCCGTCATCGCGGCGCTCTTCGGATCCTGGACGAGTTTCGGCGTGCTCGTGGTCATCCTGATCGGCACGCTCACCGGCATCGCCTGCGGCACCCCGGTGATGGCGCTCGCCGCGACCACCTACGACGAAGGCTCCCGGTTCGGCCTGGTGTTCCGCTTCGTCCTGATCCCGATGACGTTGTTCTCCGGCACGTTCTTCCCGATCACCGAACTGCCGGCGCCGCTGATGTGGATCGCCTGGCTTTCCCCGCTGTGGCACGGAAACGAGGCCGCGAGGGCGGTCAGCCTCGGCACCGTCGGGCCACTCGCCACGCTGGGGCACCTCGCCTTCCTGGTCGTACTGGCCGGGGCGGGCTGGGCGCTGGCGCACAAGTACTTCTACCGACGGCTGGTGGTCTGAAATGGCGGTCCTCACCGAAGTCCCGCGGCGTGGGGTGCTGCTGCGCGTCCTGCCGTCCGCGCTGTACAGCGGCCGGTCGAAGGCGGTGCTGGAACGCACTTTCCTGACGTACTCGCACGTCTGGATGCTGTTCGTGTCCGGCGCGTTCGAGCCGCTGTTCTACCTGATGGCGTTCCAGCTGGGCTTCGGCAAACTCGTCGGCGAGGTCGTCGGTCCCGGCGGCCAGGTGATGAGCTACGTCGCCTTCGTCGCGCCCGGCTTGCTCGCGGCGTCGGCGATGAACGGCGCGATCCTCGACTCGACGTACAACCTGTTCTTCAAACTGAAGTACGCCAAGCTGTACGACGCCATGCTCGCCACCCCGATCGGGCCGCTGGACATCGCGCTCGGCGAGGTCGGCTGGTCGGTGCTGCGCGGCGGGGTCTACTCGGTGACCTTCCTCGGCGTGATGACCGCGATGGGACTGCCCGGATCCTGGTGGGCCGTGCTGATGATCCCGGCGGCGTTGCTGGTCGCGATGGCGTTCTCGGCCATCGGGATCGTGCTGGTGACCTTCCTGCGGTCGGTCTCGCAGTTCGACTACATCAACCTCGTGCTGATGCCGCTGTTCCTGTTCTCCACGACGTTCTACCCGCTTTCGGTCTACCCCGCGGCGATCCAGTGGATCGTGCAGATCTTCCCGCTGTACCACGGCATCGAGCTGATGCGCGGGCTCTCGATCGGGGTCCTGTCGTGGAGCATGGTCGGGAACGTGGCGTACCTGCTGGCACTGGCGGCTGTCGGGATCTACGCGTCGTCGAAGCGCTTCGGCAAACTCCTGTTGCGCTGACCCCGGCTCACCGGGCCGGGTTCGGGCCCGTCCGCCGGGGCGCCACCGCGGCCAGCGCGTCGACCATCCCGTGCCCGTAGAAGCCGTTGAACCCGGCGTACCCGGCGCAGTACGCGTCCTGGGTGCCGTCGCCGGTCAGGTCGTAGTCGGCGGGACACGCCATCGGGGTCGCCTGGGCGTCCAGCGAACGCCTCAGCTGGCGAGCGCCGTAGCCGGGGTGTTTCGAGGCGAGCAACGCCACGACACCGGCGACGTGCGGCGCCGCCATCGACGTCCCGCACAACGGCGCGTACCCGCCGGGAACGGTCGAAAGCACGCACTCACCGGTCTCGCCGCCGGGAGCGGTCACGTCGATCACGCCCAGCCCGTACGAGCTGTAACCGGCCTTCACCCGCTCCGCGCTCACGGAAGACACCGCGACGACGTCCCGCAAGCCGGCGGGCAAGGCCTGGCAGCCTTCGGCCTGGGTCTTGGCGCCGGAGTGCGCCGACGGTACGAGCCCGACGGCTTCGTTGGTCGCCGCCGCGATGTTGAGCGTGCCCGCCGAGGTCGCGTACTCGACGGCACGGGCCATGACCTCGTTCACCACGCCCCGTTCGTCGGCGTGGGAGCACGAGAGCGACCACGGCTCGACGTAGTAGCTGCTGTTCGTCACGGCCATCCGCTGTGAAACGGCCCACATCAGCCCGCAGACGGCGGCCTCGGGGTCGGCGTACCCGCGGTCGTCGATCACCTTCACCGACGCGATCCGCACACCGGGCGCCACCCCGGTGACCCCTTTGCCGTCGTCGGCCGCGGCGATGATCCCCGCGACATGGGTGCCGTGCGCCGACGTCGTCGCGGCCCAGTTCCGGTCGGGCGCGCCGGTCAGGCAACCCGCGGACTTGCCGGGGTCGAGGGCGGACGTCAGGTCGGGGTGGGTGGCGTCGACACCCGAGTCGAGAACGCCGACGACGACGTCCGGGCTCCCCGGTTCGATCTTGTGCGCCCGGTCGGCGCCGATCGCGCGCATGTCCCACTGCTCGTCGGTGCGGTCGGCGGAGGGCACCTTCGCCGGATCCGTCGATTCGAGTCCGGCGCGCGCGGGCGCGGCCTTGGTCGGCTGGGTCCTGGTGGATCGCGCGCCGTTGGCCCGCTGCACCGCGAGCCGTTCGGCCTGCGCGCTGAACGCGGCGGCGGGCCGGACCAGTTCGGCGAAGTCCCGGTCGGCCGAGGTCGCGACGGCCACCGCGATCTGCGGGTAGTAGATCGTCGTGCTGCCGCAACCACCGGTGACGGCCGCCCTGGCCTCGGCCTCGGAAGTGCCCCGGTCGAAGGCGACGACGTAGCGCAGCGCCCGGCCCTCGGGATGGCACGACGGGTCCGCGTCGGCCGTCGCGACAGCGGCGACCGAGCCGCAGAGCACCATGAAGGCGCATACGGCCGCTCGCAGGGACCGTCCCAGCAGGGACACCGGACCTCCCACCGGACGACAGGGGCAACGAGGGTGTCGCGGCCTGGGCTGGGCTGGATTCCGGCACCCTCGAGCGGCACGCTAGCCACCCTCGGCCGGGTCGACAAGCTCTCCCGCGAAGTTCCCTCGGCCGGTGACCGCGGCGCGCCCGGGAGCCAGGTCTGTGGCACCGAGTACACCGTAGTGGGGCCGGGGTGTGGGATACTCGCGGTGGCCGCTGGCCGACGGGCACACGTGAGAGGTGGCGCTCGCGGTCTTGTGGCCCGGTGGTGTGCTGCACATCCTCCACACGCGTCGCCGCTGCATGCGGCTCGACGACGTGGCGGGCGGCCCGATGTCGCGAACGTGGCCAGCGCTCCGCCGAGCAGACCTTTTGCCGTACGCGGCGCCCGGACAATCCCGGCGCCGTCGCGGTGCCGGGCAAGGATTCCCGCTGCTGGTGACCACCACGGCGGAACGAACAGAAAGGGGCCCCTGCGCGGCCGCGTCGAGCCGGTGTGAGCCAGCCGACGCGCCCGGGGGCGGAGGAGATATATGTCGAACGCGGACACACCCGCCGTCACCGGCGGGAATACCGCCACACCCATCGCAGGCCAGCTGGCCGAACTGCCGCCCCGGATCCGGGTGCACGCGCTGGCGAAGCTCCTGGGATCCAACAGCCGTGAACTGATGGCCAAGCTCGGTGAGCTCGGCGAGACCGTCCGCAGCGCGCAGTCCAGCGTCACCCGGGATGTGGCCCTCAAACTCGCCGAAGCCCTCACCAGCGGAGACGAGCCCGAAGCCGTCGAGACCGCTGAAGCGGCCCCGGCGGCCGAAGCGCCTGTCGTCGAGACGCCGAAGGCCGCCGAGCCCGAGGTCAAGGCCGAGCCGAAACCTCAGCCCGAGCCGGAGCCCGCTCCGCAGGTGGAAGCGCCTTCGCGGCGTGTCCCGCCCGCGCTTGCCGCCCCGGTGACCCCGGAGCCGCCGCAGGCGACGACCAGGCCCGCGAAGGCCGCCGTGCACGTCCCGGTGTTCGCCGCGCCGTCGCCGGTGTTCCTGCCGCCGGAGCCCGTCGCGGCGAAACCGGTCCGCAAGCCGGAGCCGGCCTTCGCCCCGACCGAAGAGACCGCCTCGGAAGAGGACGAGACGCAGACCGAGCAGGGCGAGGGCCACGGCACCGACGACGACGGTGACGACGCCAACGGCCGTCGCCGCCGTCGTCGCGGACGCCGTGGTCGCGGCCGCGGCAAGGGCGGCGACGAGAACTCGGCCGAGTCCGAGAACGAAGACGAGCAGCCCGAAGAGCCGCGAGCCCCGCGCGGCCGTCAGCAGCGCGCGAAGGACAAGGACGCCGAAGAGGCCGAGACCGAGTCCACCGAAGAGGCGTCCGCCGCCGCTGATTCAGCGGAGTCCGATTCGGACAATGACGCCGATTCCGACAACGGCAGCAAGCGCCGCCGTCGCCGTCGCCGCCGCAAGGGCGGGGACGACGACAGCGCCGAGTCCACCAGCGACGACCCGCCCAACACGGTCACCCACGTGCGGCAGGCCAAGGCCGCCGAGACCGAGCGTCCCGCGCGGGACGAGGTCCGCAGCGTGCGCGGCTCGACCAGGCTCGAAGCCAAGCGCCAGCGCCGCCGTGACGGCCGCGAGGCGGGCCGCCGCCGCGCGCCGATCCTGTCCGAGGCCGAGTTCCTCGCCCGCCGCGAGTCGGTCGAGCGCACCATGGTCGTCGCCGAAAAGGGCGAGTCGACGCAGATCGGCGTGCTCGAGGACGGCGTCCTGTGCGAGCACTTCGTGACCTCGTCGGGCACCGGTTCGATCGTCGGCAACGTGTACCTCGGCCGCGTGCAGAACGTGCTGCCGTCGATGGAGGCCGCCTTCATCGACATCGGCCGCGGCCGCAACGCCGTGCTCTACGCCGGTGAGGTCGACTGGGACGCCGCCGGTCTCGAGGGCAAGGCCCGCAAGATCGAGCAGGCGCTTTCCACCGGCGACTCCGTGCTGGTCCAGGTCACCAAGGACCCGGTCGGGCACAAGGGCGCCCGGCTGACCACGCAGATCTCGCTGCCGGGCCGCTTCCTGGTCTACGTGCCCGCGGGGGGCGCCACCGGTATCTCCCGGAAGCTCCCGGAGAACGAGCGCCGCCGCCTGAAGGACATCCTCAAGCGCATCGTCCCCGAGGACGCCGGTGTGATCATCCGCACCGCGTCCGAAGGCATCAGCGAAGAGGAGCTGGACCGCGACGTCCGCCGCCTCAAGGCGCAGTGGGACGTCATCAAGGAGAAGGCCGAAGCCGGCAACGGCGGCAAGAAGAACAGCGCCCCGGTCATGCTCTACGAAGAGCCGGACCTGCTGGTCAAGGTCGTGCGCGACCTGTTCACCGAGGACTTCGCCAAGCTGGAGATCCAGGGCGACAAGGCCTGGGACACCATCTACAACTACGTGCAGCACGTGGCGCCGGACCTGGCGGACCGGGTCAAGCGGTACACGGGCACCGGTTCGGCCTTCGCCGACCACCGGATCGACGAGCAGATCACCAAGGCGCTGGACCGCAAGGTCTGGCTGCCCTCGGGTGGCTACCTGGTCATCGACCGCACCGAAGCGATGACGGTCATCGACGTCAACACCGGCAAGTTCACCGGATCGGGTGGCAACCTCGAAGAGACGGTGACCAGGAACAACCTGGAGTCGGCGGAGGAGATCGTCCGCCAGCTCCGGCTCCGGGACATCGGCGGCATCATCGTCATCGACTTCATCGACATGGTGCTCGAATCCAACCGTGAGCTGGTGTTGCGGCGGCTGACCGAATGCCTCGGCCGTGACCGCACCCGCCACCAGGTCGCCGAGGTCACCTCGCTCGGCCTGGTGCAGATGACCCGCAAGAAGATCGGCACCGGGCTGCTCGAGGCGTTCTCGACGCCGTGTGAGCACTGCAAGGGCCGCGGCGTGGTCGTCTCGACCGAGCCGCAGCGCACCGGTGGCGGCGGCAACGGCCACAACCACGGCGGCGGTGGCAACGGCGGCAAGGAGCAGCAGCAGGGCTCCCGCCGGTCCCGCGGCCGTGGCAAGGGCGAGGAGCAGAGCCAGAACGAGCCCGCGGCGGCCAAGGCCGAGGCGCCGCAGGCGTCCGGTCAGCGTGAGTCGGTGGTTTCGGCGGTCCAGGCCGTGGCCAACGCCACGAAGGCGGCCAAGGGCGAGCACTCGCACGAGGTCACCGAGAACGTCGAGGGCGCCGCGCTCAACGGGCACGCCCAGCAGCCCGCTGAGCCGGTGAAGGACGCTCCGGAGACCGTCGCCGAGGCGACCGTCGAACAGGCCGCCGAGGCGGCCGCTGAGCCGGTTTCGGAGCAGGTCGCCGAGGCGCCCGCGACCGAGATCGCCGGTGAACCGGTGACGACTTCGGACGACGAGGCTCCGGCCGCGCGCGAAGAAGAGATCGCCGTCGTCGGGGAAACGGGCCCGGAGCCGGAAGCTCCCGAGGTTCCGGTGACTCCTGAGGCCGTTGTGACAGAAGAGGTTTCCGAACCCGAAGTCCCGGCGGCTCAGGAAGAGAACGAGCCCGAGGTGGACGTCCCGGCCCCGGCCGTGCGTTCCACCACCCGCCGTCGTCCGCGACGGGCGGCCTCGCGGCCGGCCGGTCCGCCGGTCAAGGCGTCGGAAAAGAGTCAGTGAACGCCGTGGGGCACCCCGGTGTGATCGCATCGGGGAGCCCCACGTAACCTATAGAACGGCCCGCCACCTAGCGGCGGGCACCTTGCGCAGAACCTGGACCACCGAGACTTCCCGGTGGGCCGGTCACGCAAGCCCCCACCCGTTGTCGAGTAAGCAGGAGACTTCCGTGTCGGCGTACGCGATCGTCAAGACTGGCGGCAAGCAGTACAAGGTGGCCGTCGGCGACGTCGTCGAGGTCGAGAAGCTCGAAGGCGAGCCGGGTACCGAGCACACCTTCCCCGCGGTCCTTTTTGTGGATGGTGGCGACGTCACCACGGACGCCGACGCGCTGGCGAAGGTCTCGGTCACCGGCAAGGTCGTCGAGCAGACCAAGGGTCCGAAGATCCGGATCCACAAGTTCAAGAACAAGACCGGCTACCACAAGCGCCAGGGTCACCGGCAGAAGCTGACCCGCGTCGAGGTCACCGGCATCTCCAAGTAGGACTTTCTCCGGATCTTCGTCAGAAAGAGGATTGAGCCATGGCTCACAAGAAGGGTGCGTCCAGCTCCCGCAACGGTCGCGATTCGAACGCGCAGCGACTGGGCGTCAAGCGTTACGGCGGCCAGGAAGTCAACGCGGGCGAGATCCTGATCCGCCAGCGTGGCACCAAGTTCCACCCCGGCGTGAACGTCGGCCGTGGCGGCGACGACACGCTGTTCGCGCTGGCCGCCGGTGCGGTCCAGTTCGGCGAGAAGCGTGGCCGCAAGACGGTCAACATCGTGCCGTCCGAAGCCTGAATTTCGGCTTCGAGTTAGAACCTCTGACGAGGGGTGGGGCCGGAATATCCGGGCCCACCCCTCGTTTGTTTTGTTTGTATCCCTTCTCGCGAGTGAATAGAGGCAAGTCATGGCGTCCCGTTTCGTGGACCGCGCGGTGATCCACCTGACCGCCGGTGACGGTGGGAACGGCTGCGCCTCGGTGCACCGAGAGAAGTTCAAGCCGCTCGGCGGCCCGGACGGCGGCAACGGCGGCAACGGCGGCGACGTCCTGCTGATCGTCGACCCCAACGTGCACACGCTGCTCGACTTCCACTTCCGCCCCCACGCCCGTGCCGGCAACGGCAAGATGGGCCAGGGCGGCAACCGCGCCGGAGCGGCGGGCGACACGCTGGAGATGCGTGTCCCGTCCGGCACCGTGGTGATGACGGAGGACGGCGAGATCCTGGCCGACCTGGTCGGCACCGGCGCCACCTTCATCGCCGCGCAGGGCGGCCGCGGTGGCCTCGGCAACGCGTCGCTGGCCTCCAACACGCGCAAGGCGCCCGGATTCGCCCTGCTGGGTGAGCCGGGGGAGAGCCGGAACCTCGTCCTGGAGCTGCGTTCGGTCGCCGACGTCGGCCTCCTCGGCTTCCCGTCCGCGGGCAAGTCTTCGCTGATCTCGGTGCTGTCCGCGGCCAAGCCGAAGATCGCCGACTACCCGTTCACCACCCTGGTGCCGAACCTCGGTGTGATCACCGCCGGGTCGACCGTCTTCACCATGGCCGACGTGCCGGGCCTGATCCCCGGCGCCAGCGAGGGCAAGGGTCTCGGCCTCGACTTCCTGCGCCACATCGAACGGTGCGCGGTGCTGGTGCACGTCATCGACTGCGCCACCTTCGAGCCCGGGCGCGACCCACTGTCCGATATGGACGCTCTCGAAGAGGAACTGGCCCGCTACACCCCGAGCCTCGGCGGCGACCTCGCCGACCGGCCGCGAGTGGTGGTGCTCAACAAGATCGACGTCCCGGACGCCGCGGAACTCGCCGAGTTCGTCCGCCCGGAACTGGAGGCCCGCGGGCTCAGTGTGTTCGAGATCTCCACGGCGTCCCGCAAGGGGCTGAAGGAACTGACCTACGCGCTCGCCGCCGTGGTCGAGAAGTACCGCGCCGAGCAGCCGGAACCGGAGCCGGAGAAGGTCGTGCTGCGGCCGATGGCCGTCAACGACGCGGGCTTCACCGTCGAGATCGACCCGGAGGAGGAAGGCGCCTTCATCGTCCGAGGTGTCCGTCCCGAGCGGTGGATCCGCCAGACGAGCTTCGGCAACGACGAGGCCGTCGGCTACCTCGCGGACCGGCTGCAGCGGCTCGGCGTCGAAGAAGCGCTGGCCCGCAAGGGAGCCGTACCGGGGAGCCCGGTCACCATCGGCGACGTCCAGTTCGAATGGGAGCCGTCGACCCCGGCCGGGGTCGCGGTGCACATGTCGGGCCGAGGCACGGACGTGCGGCTGGAGAACAACAGCCGGATCGGTGCCGCCGAGCGCAAGGAAGCCCGCCGGATCCGCCGTGACGGCCCGGACGGTGTCGAAGACGAGACGGAGGACGAGTGAGCTCGACCCGGATGGCGATCGCCGGCGCGAAGCGCGTGGTCGTCAAGGTCGGTTCCTCCGCACTGACCACCGCCGGCGACGGTCTCGACGTGGCCAGGCTGGACGCGCTGGTGGACGCGATCGCCGATCGGGTCTCCCGCGGCACGCAGATCGTGCTGGTGTCCTCGGGCGCGATCGGCGCGGGACTCGCGCCGCTCTCGCTCGGCAAGCGGCCGCGTGACCTCGCCACCCAGCAGGCCGCGGCCAGCGTCGGACAGCTGGCGCTGGCGCACGCGTACGCCGAGTCGTTCGGCCGGTTTTCCCTGACCGTGGGCCAGGTTCTGCTGACGTCGGACGATGTCGTGCGCCGCGCGCACTACCGCAACGCGCAGAACACGTTCACCCGGCTGCTGGCCCTCGGCGCGGTTCCCGTGGTCAACGAGAACGACACCGTGGCCACCGAAGAGATCCGCTTCGGCGACAACGACCGGCTGGCCGCCTTGGTGGCCCACCTGATCGGCGCCGACGCGCTCGTCTTGCTGTCCGATGTGGATGGTCTGTACGACGGGGATCCCCGTGACGGCGCGACTCGCAAGATCGCCGAGGTCGCCGGGGAGTCCGATGTGGACGGCATCACCGTCGGCATGTCGAGCTCCGGGCTCGGCACCGGCGGCATGGTCTCGAAGCTCGCCGCGGCCCGCACCGCCGCGGGCGCCGGGATCCCGGTCCTCCTCGCCGCGGCTTCCGAAGCCGCACGCGCGCTCACCACCGCCGAAGTCGGCACCGCGTTCGCCCCGGCGGACTCCCGTCTGTCGGCCCGCCGGTTCTGGCTGGGCTACGCGGCAGGCGCGTCCGGGAAACTGCACCTCGACGACGGCGCGGTCGCGGCCGTGGTCCGTCGCCGCCGTTCCCTGCTCGCCGCCGGGATCACCGGCGTCGACGGTGACTTCCAGGCGGGCGACGTCGTCGACCTGGTCGACCTCCGGCAGCGGACCGTGGCGAGAGGGGTCGTGGCCTTCGACTCGGGCGAACTGCCCGACCTCATCGGCCGCTCCAGCCACGACCTCCCCGCGGAACAGCGTCGCGAGGTCGTCCACGCGGACGACCTCGTCCCGCTTCGCCGTTAGGGCACCAGCCCCGGGGTCAGGGCGATTTCGCGGAGCTGAGCCTCGGTCAGGAGAGGCAGTTCGCGCTGTGCCGGCGGGTCCGGCTTCTCGTCCGTTCCCGGCTTGGTGCTGTTGGTGGCCGTGATGATGACGATGGCCTCGGCGGTCCGATAACCGGCCTGGTAGGCGACGAAACCCGGGTTGCCGGGCTTCTTGATCGTCGTCTCCACAAGGGTTCCGCCGCGGATCAGACGCGCCGAGCACGTGGTCGGAGTCGGGTCCTGGCTCTCGCAGGCGACCCCCGTCGAAAGCATCGTGCCGTCGTTGGTCATCAGTTCCACGAAGACCGAACCCGTCCGGTCGCCCAGTTCGCCCGACATGAGGTAGAGCGTCTTGCCGGGCTGCGGATAGGCCTCCAGTTTGAGGGGGTCCGCCGGGGTGGCGTAGGTGCGGATCGCCCTGTCGAGCAAGCAGTTCAAGCGGGCCGTCACCGCCTGAGAGGTCTCTCCTGGTGTCTTCTCGCCGCAGGGAGAGGTCGCGACAGGCTCGCTCCGGTCCGGTGACGCGATGAGCGCGGCCCCCACCGGGAATCCCGCCGAGGCCAGCGCGACCGCCGCGATCACCGTCGTCACTCGGCGACGCCGCGAACGGCGGCCCGCGGCGAGCACGCCGTCCCCGGTGAGGCCGATCGGCGGCTCGGCTTCGGTCACGTACTCCTTCAGTGCGGAGCGGACATCCTGGTCTTCCATGACTACTCCTTGCTCGTCGGGGAGGGCAGGACGGCGCGCAACGCCTCGACCCCGCGGGCGGTCTGGCTTTTGACGGTCCCTTCGGCGACTCCGAGCAACGAGGCCACTTCGGCGACCGAGAGGTCTTCAAGGAAGCGGAGGACGACCATCGCGCGCTGGCGCGGTGTCAGGCCACTGAGCACGCGTTCGAGGTCGATCCGGGCATCGCTGTCGTAACCTGGCGGGGCGGCCCGGTCGGGCGGGGCCGAGGTCACCAGCTCCCGGCGGTGTTTCCGTCTCCTGGACAGGAAGAGGTTGAGCAGGATCCGGCGCGCGTAGGCGTCGACGGTGTCCGGTCTGATCCGCCGCCAATGCCGGTACAGCTGGATGAACGTGGCCTGCACCAGGTCCTCGGCGCCGTGCCAGTCGCCGCACATGCCGAACGCCAGTCGCCGGAACCGCTGGACGCGGGCCGCGAAATACTCGTTGAAGTCGGTCTCTCTCGCTTGTCTCACCGGCCACTCCCCCTCTTCGTCTCGCCCTCTCTAGGCCGGAGGGGGCCCGAAAGGTTCAAGCGACAGCGGGGGACCTTTGCTATCGCTTCCCGGGTTCGGCGAGGTGACCGACGAGGCGTGCCAGCTGGTCGCCGTAGGCCTCCGCGAACTCGGCCGAGTTCGGCTCCTGGCCCGAGACGGCCCGGACGACGCGGGGGAGCGCGAGCGCGGCGCTGGACGCGGCCATGAAGATCACCAGCAGGAACGCCGGATCGAGGTCGGCGGGGAAGTCGCCCGCGGCCTGACGGGCGCGGATGTAGTCCACCTGCCGCTGGAGGAAACCGCGCTGGCCTTCGACGCCGATCGCGTCGGGGGCGCCGTCGGTCAGGTTCTCCCAGAGGAACAGCTTGGCGAGATCGTGGTCCCGGATCCCCGACCGGACGAAGTACTTGACCACTTCCGCGAACGGCTTGTCGTGGTCGGTAGCGGCGACGTAGTCGTCGTACATCGTCGCGGTCAGCGCGTTGTACAGCCCTTCCTTGCCGCCGAAGTAGTACGAGATCAGCTGCTTGTTCACGCCCGCCTTGGAAGCGATCTCGCTGACGCGTGCCGCCGCGTAACCCTTCGCGCCGAACTCGGCCTTCGCTGCCTCCAGGAGCTGCGCCTTGGTGCGCTCGGGATCGCGTTGGCGTTCGACGGGAGCGCGGCGAGGGCTGCGCGGGGCGGCTTCGGACATGAGATCACCTTAGTCGCTGACTCTTTCAAACGTTTGGTTGACTTTATTATCCATCTGGTTGATAGTGGCGGCGGAGAGAGGAGACCTCATGACCACGAGAATCGCGATCATCGGCGGCGGAACGGGCGGGCTCTGCTTGGCGCAAGGTCTGCGCAAGGCGGGGATCGACGTGTCCGTCCACGAGCGCAGCCGCACCCGGACCGAACGTCTGCAGGGCTATCGCGTGCACATCAACCCGTACGGTGCGGCCGCGCTGCACGAGTGCCTGCCGCCCGGGCTCTGGCAACGGTTCCTGGCCACCACCGGCACCACGAGCGGTCCGTTCACGTTCGTGACCGAGCGGTTGCGGGACCTGATGGTGATCGACAGCGAGCTCACGTCGGGCCCCGATCCCGCGTCGAACCACCACTCGGTCAGCCGGATCAGCCTGCATCAGGTGCTTTCGGACGGGCTCGACGGAGTTCTGCGCCATGACAAGGAGTTCGTCGGCTACCGCCGTGAGGGGGAGGTGGTCGTCTGCGAGTTCGCCGACGGCAGCAGCGTCGAGGCCGATCTGGTCATCGGTGCCGACGGCGCCAATTCCCGCGTGCGCAAACAGTTCCTTCCCGACGCCGACAGGGTCGACACCGGGATCATCGCGATCGCGGGCAAGCATCCGCTGACCGAAGAGACCCGCGAGCTCTTGCCCGCCAGGCTCACCGACGGCCCGAGCCTGGTGATGCCACGGGCCGGCGCGGGCCTGTTCACCGCGCCGCACGAGCTGAACGGTGCTTCCTCGGTCAACGACGAGACCGCCGACCACGACCCTGTCCTGTTCGACAACACGTCGAGCTACATCATGTGGGCGTTCGCGGCGGACAACCGGCGCTACCCGGACGACGTGTCCTCATTGGACGGTGATGCCCTGCGGGCGCTGGTACTGGACCTGATCGACGGCTGGGATCCCGCGTTCAAGGAGCTGGTCGCCTGCTCGCCCGCGGGATCGGTGTCCCGGCTGCCGATCTTCACGTCGAAACCCGTCGAGCCCTGGCCGCCGAGCAACATCACCTTGCTCGGCGACGCGATCCACAGCATGACCCCGTTCCGCGGCATCGGCGCGAACACCGCGCTCCGGGACGCGCGACTGCTGTGCCGCAACCTCGTCGAGGCACGGAAGACCGGCGCGGTGCGCGCCGCGGTCGCCGATTACGAGCACCGGATGCGGGACTACGGCTTCGCGGCGGTGCGTGATTCGGAACGCAGCGCCCGCCAGTTCGTGTCCGAGAACCGAGTGGGCCGGACGATGGCGCGCGGGATGTTCCGCGCCTTCCAAGCCGTTCCTCCCTTGAAGCGCAAGGTCTTCAGCGATCACGGCGACTCATAGCCGAGCCGGAGTGGAGATACCGAGGAGGGAAAGCCCCAGCGTCAGCGTCTTCGACGTGAGTTCGGCCAGCAACAGGCGTGAGTCACGGATGCCGGGCCCCTTCGCGTCCAGTACCGGGCATTGTTCGTAGAACCGCGAGAACACGACCGCGGTTTCGTAGAGGTACGTGCACAGCTTGTGGGGGAGATGTCCGGCGGTCGCCGCGCCGACCGCCTCGGGGAAGCGGACCAACGCGAGCGCCAGTGCCCGTTCGGCGGGATGGCCGAGCAGCACCCGCGCACCGGCGAGGTCCTGATCCGCCTTCGCCAGCACGGAACGGATCCGCGCGTTGGCGTACTGCAGGTAGACCGACGTGTTCCCGTTCTTGGAGAGCATCCGCTCCCAGGAGAAGACGTAGTCGCGTTCGCGATCGCCGGAAAGGTCGGCGTATTTGATCGCGCCGATCCCGATCGCCCTGGCGACCTCTTCCCTGATCTCGGGGGAGAGGTCGTCCCGGCCGTCGATCACGCCGGCGGCGTGGGCGATCGCCTCGGTGAGCAGATCGGAAAGCCGGACCGACTCGCCGGCCCGGGTCTTCATGGCGCGGCCGTCTTCGCCGAGCACGGTGCCGAACCCGATGTGCTCGGCCCGATGCTCCTCGCGGAGCCAGCCGGCGGCCCGGCAGACGGCGAACACCATCGCGAAATGCTGCGCTTGCGGCGCTCCGACGACGTAGAGCAGATCGGTGACCCCGCGCTGCCCCGTCCAGTAGCGCAGGGTCGCGAGATCGGTGGCCGCGTAGCCGTAGCCGCCGTCCCGCTTGCGGACGATGAGCGGCAGCGGCTCGCCTTCCCGGTTGCGGAAACCGTCAGGAAAGACGCAGACCGCGCCGTCGCTGATCTCGGTCAGCCCGGACGCGGCCAGCTCGTCCACGACCGTGGCGAGAAACGGGTTGTAGAAACTTTCGCCGTAGACGTCCTCGCTCGACAGGCCGATCCCGAGGAGTTCGTACACCTGCGCGAAATGCCGTGTCGATTCGTCGACCAGATGCCGCCACGACGACAAGGTCTCTTCGTCACCGCTTTGCAAGAGCACCACACGCTCCCGTGACCGGGTCGCGAAGTCTTCATCGGCGTCGAACTTCGACCGGGCGGCGCGGTAGAAGCCGTTGAGATCTCCGATCGTGTACGGGCCCGACGGGCGCTCGTCGAGCAGATGCTCGATCAGCATGCCGAACGGCGTACCCCAATCACCGAGATGGTTGTGCGGGACGACGTCGTGCCCGGCGAACCGCAGCAGCCGCGTGATCGCGTCACCGATGACGGTGGACCGGAGGTGCCCGGCATGCATTTCCTTCGCCACGTTCGGGCTGCTGTAGTCGATGGCGATCCGCCGCGGCCGCGGTGTCACCGCGGCGCCCAGCCGAGGGTCATCGCCGAGCGCGCTCGTCCGGTCTTCCAGCCAGGACGAGCTCAGCGTGAAGTTGAGGAAGCCCGGCCCGGCGACCACCGGTGGTTCGGCGAGATCGGCGACGTCGAGGTGCGACGCGATGGCGGCGGCGATCTCCCTCGGCGGCTCGCCGAGGCGTTTGCCCAGGTTCATCGCGAGATCGCACTGATAGTCGACTCCGCTCTGGGAGGAGACCCGCACCAAGGCGGTCGGCGGCTCGATGTCGGTGACGTGACGAAGGGCTTCCATCACGCGTCGCGCCAATTCCTCGCTCACATCGCCGAACAACACGGTGTCCCTCCTTCGCGCTCGTCGTAGGAGCGCGAGGGTAGCCACCTCGCCGTGCCGTCGGCGACGGAGTTTTCAGCGCAGGTCGCTGCCCTTCGTCTCCGGCAGGGTCCGGATGACGAAGAACGCGATCGCCGCTCCGGCGGCCACGTACCAGAAGAACAGCGTGGACAGCCCGGCGTCGGACAGCGCCGTGAGCACCAGGGGAGCGGTGCCGCCGAACAGCGCGACGGTCAGGTTGTACCAGGCGCCGATGCCCAGGCCGCGCAGTTCGGTGGGGAACAGCTCGCTCATGATCGCGGGCGCGATCGACGTCATCGCCGTGTACAGGCAGAGGCCGACGCAGAACACGACCAGCAACCCCGGGAGTCCAGGCCGGACCAAAGTGGACAGCGGGACGATGAGGATCGCGGTCGCCGCCGACCAGACGAGCAGCTGCGGCTTGCGGCCGAAGCGGTCCGAAAGGGCACCCATCGGGTATTGCAGCGCGACGAACAACGCCGTCGCGATCGACAGCGCGAGGAACACGTCGACGTCGTCGGCCTTGCGGGTCTTGACCGCGAACGAGGTCAGGGCGCTGAAGAACGTGTAGTAGCAAAGGGTCGACAGCATCGAGAAGCCCACGAGCTGGACGACGGCGCGCGGGTGCTCGCGAAGAGTGGTGCGCAGCGGCCGCTCCACCCGTTTCGCGGTCGACTTCTTCTCCTCGAAGATCTCGGTCTCGGCGAGGCTGCGCCGGAGCCACAGGCCGATGATGCCGAGAACCCCGCCGAGCAGGAACGGGATCCGCCAGCCGTAGGCGGTCAGGTCCGCTTTGGACATCGTCCGCGCGAGCACGAATCCGAGGATCGAGGCGAGCAGGACGGCGGAACCGGTCGAGATGTAGAAGAAGGCGGAGTACCGCCCGCGCCGGGTGGGCGGCGCGATCTCACCCAGATACGCCGACGCGTTGGAGACCTCGCCGCCGAGCGACAGCCCTTGTGCCACCCTCGCCAGCAGCAACAGGATCGGGGCCAGCCAGCCGACCTGGTCGAACGTCGGCAGGAGGCCGATGGCCACCGAACCGCCCGCCATCAGCACGATGGTCAGGATCATCGCGGGCTTCCGGCCCCTGATGTCGGCGAAGCGGCCGAGCAACATCCCGCCGAGCGGCCGGAAGAAGAACGCCAGGGCGTACGTGGCGAAGGTGTTGATCAACGCCAGGGCTTCGTTGCCCTTCGGGAAGAACTCGCTGGCGAAGTAGATGCTGAAGGTGGCGTAGATGGTCCAGTCGAACCACTCCAGCGCGTTCCCGACACTGGCCGCGAACAGTTTCTTCACCGGGAGCCGATGTCCGAGCCGCTCCGTCGTTGAGTCCGCCATCGGCACCTCCGTACTCGCGCGTGGGCGGAACCTTGCCAGAAAGTCCCGATGCGGGAAAGAACCTGCCGGATGCCGAGATCAGTCCGTGGTGACCGGAGGGTGTTCGACCGCCTACACGCTGGTCTCGCGCACCCCGGTTCACGGCTCCTGGCTCATGAAGTGCTGGCGAGAGCGAACGGCAGCACGGCGCGGGCACCGGCCTGGCGCAGCAGGCGCGCGGACAGTGTCATCGTCCACCCGGTGTCGATCAGGTCGTCGACCAGCAGGATCGGGCCTTCGACAGCGGCGACCCTGGCGGCGAGGTCTTCGGGAAGGCTGAGGCGTTTCCACAGATCGGCCAGCCGTTGCGCGCTGTTCGCCTGACGCGGCGGCGGCCCCGCCGAGGCGATGGCACCCAGATACTCCAGCCGTCCGATCGAGGCCAGTTTCGTCGCCAGACCGTGGACCAGCTGAGGCCGGGTGGCGGAGGGCACCTCCACCACCGCGACCGGACGCTCGGTCCACTGCCAGCCCTTGAGGACCTCGATGCACGCTTGGAAGACCGGATCGGGGAGGTCGGTGTCCGCCGCGGACGGGCCGACGAGTTCACGCAGCCGCGTACCCCAGCCGACATCGGTCACCCTGCCGACGACCTGGCCGGTTTCGGCCTGCTCGCCCGCCGGCAGCCGTCCGGACAGCGGGACTTCCAGCCCGGCCATTCCGGTCGGCCACATCTTCCGCGGCGCGACCTCCACCCCCGGGCGGCGCAGCCGCTGCCGGGTGGCATCGACGACGTCATCGGAAATCGTGGTGTCCCAGTGCTTTCCGGTGCAGTTGTCGCACCGTCCGCAGGGGGTCGCCTCGGGATCGTCCAGCTGCTTTCGCAGGTACTCCATCCGGCAGCCGGTGGTTTCGAGGTAGGCGAGCATGGCGTTCTGCTCGTTGGTCCGCGCCGCGCTCACTCGCGCATAGCGTTCCCTGTCGTACTGCCACTCCTCGCCGGTGCCTTCCCAACCGCCCTTCACGCGGCGGACGGCGCCGTCGACGTCCAGCACCTTGAGGACCATCTCCAGCCGAGACCGGGACAGCTCGACGAACGGCTCCAGCGCGGGTGTCGACAGTGGACGGTCCGCGTACGCCAGCGCGTTGAGCACCTGGGTCACCCGCAGTTCGTCCGGGAACGCCAGCGAGCCGAAGTACGCCCAGATGTCCTTGTCCTCGTGGCCGGGAAGCAAGATCACCTCGGCGCGATCGACACCACGTCCGGCACGGCCGACCTGCTGGTAGTACGCGATCGGAGAGGACGGGGCGCCGAGGTGGACGACGAAGCCCAGGTCGGGCTTGTCGAATCCCATACCCAGCGCCGAAGTGGCCACCAGCGCCTTGACGTTGTTGTTCAGCAGATCGTCTTCGGCCGCCTGCCGGTCGGCCGGATCGGTCTTCCCGGTGTAGGCGGCGACCGGATAGCCGCGCTCGGTCAGCAGGCCCGCCACGTCGTGCGCGGCCGCGACGGTGAGCGTGTAGATGATCCCGGATCCCGGGAGTTCCTCCAGATGCTCGGCCAGCCACGCGAGCCTGGCCTGCGACGTCGGCAGTTTCGCCACCGACAGGTAGAGGCTTTCGCGGTCCAGTGTGCCGCGCAGGACGAGGGTGTCGCCGCCGTTGCCGATGCCGAGTTGTTCGGCGACGTCCGTGGCCACCCGGTCGTTCGCGGTCGCCGTGGTGGCGAGCACGGGAACGCCCTCGGGCAGATCCTTCAGCAGGGTCCGCAGCCGCCGGTAGTCCGGCCGGAAGTCGTGACCCCAGTCCGAGATGCAGTGCGCCTCGTCGACCACGAGCAGGCCGGCGCTCGCGGTCAGTTTCGGCAGGACGGTGTCGCGGAAGTCCGGGTTGTTCAGCCGCTCCGGGCTGACCAGGAGGACGTCGACCTCGCCCGCCGCGATCGCGGCCTGGACCTGATCCCACTCCTGCGGGTTCGCGGAGTTCATCGTCGCCGCGTGGATCCCCGCCCTCGCCGCCGCGGAGATCTGGTTGCGCATCAGCGCCAGCAGCGGCGAGATGATCACTGTCGGGCCTTCGCCGCGTTCCCGCAGCAGCGCGGTGGCCAGGAAGTACACCGCGGACTTTCCCCAGCCGGTGCGCTGCACGACGAGCGCGCGACGACGGTGCGCGACCAGCGCCTCGATGGCCGTCCACTGGTCGTCGCGCAGCCGGGCGCCTTCTCCCGCCAGCGATTGGAGGAGAGTCTCGGCGCGGTCCCGGAGAGTCGAAGTGTCCACGTCCCCACCTCTACCCCATGCCACCGACGAAGTCGCGATCGGCATGTCGTGAACGGACCGTTCATTCATGGAACGGAGCGTAATGTGATCCAGATCACCACCTGTCGGTGGGTCCGGCGACCCGAGCGTGAAGCCGCCTGCGCTGTATAGGCTCACGACCCATGTCACCACGCAGGATCGGGGTCATGGGCGGCACGTTCGACCCCATTCACCACGGGCACCTCGTCGCGGCCAGTGAGGTCCAGTCCCGGTTCGCGCTCGACGAGGTCATCTTCGTGCCCACCGGCCAGCCGTGGCAGAAGTCCGACAGGGTGGTCACCCGCGCCGAGGACCGTTACCTGATGACGGTGATCGCGACGGCGTCCAACCCCGTGTTCTCGGTCAGTCGCGTCGACATCGACCGCGTCGGGCAGACCTACACCGTCGACACCCTGCGCGACCTGCGCGCCGAGTACCCGGACGACCAGCTGTTCTTCATCACCGGCGCGGACGCGCTCGAACAGATCCTCACCTGGCGCAACGCCGACGAGCTGTTCGACCTGGCGCATTTCATCGGCGTCACCAGGCCGGGCTACCGCCTCAATTCCCAGCATCTGCCCAGTGGGAAGGTGAGCCTGGTCGAGGTGACCGCCATGGCGATCTCGTCCACCGCCTGCCGTGAGCGGGTCGAAGGCGGGGAACCCGTCTGGTACCTCGTCCCCGACGGTGTGGTGCGCTACATCGCCAAAAAGGACCTCTATCGCAAAGACCGGGGTGCCTGACCGGGTACCCTCGTCGGGCGCACCCGCGAGTTAAGCCATTTTTTGAGGAGAACTGTGACAGCCACGTCCGAGGCACGAGAGCTGGCCGTAGCGGCCGCCCATGCGGCGGCGGACAAGAAGGCGAGCGACGTGGTCGTGCTGGACGTGTCCGACCAGCTTGTCATCACCGACGCCTTCGTCATCGCGTCCGCGCCGAACGAGCGCCAGGTCGGCGCCATCGTCGACAACGTCGAGGAGCAGCTGCGGCTCGGCGGGCACAAGCCCGTCCGCCGTGAAGGCGCCCGCGAGGGCCGCTGGGTCCTGCTGGACTACGTCGACGTCGTCATCCACGTCCAGCACCAGGAGGAGCGCTCCTTCTACGGTCTCGAGCGGCTCTGGAAGGACTGCCCGCGGATCGAGGTCGAAGGTTTGGAGACACCCGCCGAGGAGGACTCCGCCGACGCGCAAGGCGCCTCGTGAGTCCGCGGCGGCTGGTGCTCTGGCGCCACGGCGAGACCGACTACAACGCGGCCGGCCGGATGCAGGGGCATCTGGACTCCGCGTTGACGCCGGTCGGCTGGAACCAGGCCAGGTTCGCCGTACCCGCGCTCGCCCGGTTCTCCCCGGATCTGGTGATCGCCTCGGATCTGCGCCGCGCGACCGACACGGCCACCGTGCTCACGGAGGCCATCGGTGTCCCGCTGCGGATCGACAAGCGTCTCCGGGAAACCCATCTGGGTGAATGGCAGGGCTTCACCGGTCAGCAGGTCGACGAGGCTTACCCCGGTGAACGCGCGCGCTGGCGCGTCGACGCGACCTGGGCGCCGCCCGGCGGTGAGTCCCGGGTGGACGTCGCCGAACGCGCCCTGGAGGTCGTCGAGGACCTGGACCAGCCCAATTCCGACGCCGGCGACGCCGTGCTGCTGGCGACGCACGGCGGCCTGATCATCGCGCTGACGGCGAAACTGCTCGGCCTTCCGGTCACGTCCTGGCCGACGCTGGGCGGGATCGCGAACTGCCATTGGGTCGAGCTGACGCGGCGTGACGGGAATTGGCGTCTGGCCGCCTACAACGCGGGAATCACCGGCTGATCCATGGCCCCGCGCCTGCTGGTGTTCGGCGATTCCCTCAGTTTCCACGGCCCGGACGGTCCGCTCGCCGCCGACGACGCGCGCCTGTGGCCCAACATCGCGGCCGAAGCGCTCGGCGGTGGCGGGATGGACCTCGTCGCCGGGTTCGGCTGGACCGCCCGCGACGCCTGGTGGTCCTTGATCGGTGACCCGCGCGTCTGGGCCGATCTCCACCACGTCGACGCCGTCGTCCTGGCCGTCGGGAGCATGGACACGCTGCCTTCGCCGTTGCCCACCTACTTGCGCACCGGCCTTCGCTACCTGCGACCGGATCCGTTGCGACGGGTGGTGCGCAAGACGTATCTCGCCGCCCAGCCACGGCTCGCGATCGCCCTTCGGGGCCGTCCGGTGGTCCTGCCGTCGAAACTGACCGTCCACTACCTCGACACCGCTGTCGGGGCCCTGCGCGTGCTGCGGCCGGAACTGCCGATCTTCGGCATCCTGCCGTCCGTCCACCGCTCCGACGCCTACGGCCGGGTGCACACCGCCCGGGCCGGTGCCGCCGCCGCGATCGCCGCCTGGGGACGGCGCGCCGATGTCCCGTTGCTGGATCTCGGAGCCGTCGTCGGCGATCACGTGCTGAGCGGCCGGGGCAATCCGGACGGGATGCACTGGGGTTGGGAAGGCCATGCCTCGGTCGGCGTGGAAATGGCCCGACTGATGGCCCCGGTGCTGCGCCCCGCGGCAACGTAGGCTGGCTGCCGTGTCGGTCGCCGTAGTCACGGATTCCACCGCCCACCTGCCGGAAGGCTTCGCCGAACGGAACGGGATCCGGGTGGTCCCGTTGCACGTCCTCGTGGACGGCGTCGTCTTCCTCGACGGCGTCGAAATGGGCCCCGCGGCCCTGGCCGAAGCGCTCGGCAAACGCAGCCTGGTGACGACCTCCCGGCCGACGCCCGCGGAATTCGTCAAGGAGTTCCGGGCGGCGCTGGCCGAGGGCGCGGACGCCGTCGTGTCGGTCCATTTGTCCCGTGAGCTGTCCGGGACCTGGGAGGCGGCGGTACTCGCGGCCCAGGAGGTCGGGCCGGACAAGGTGCGCGTGGTCGATTCGAGAAGCACCGCCATGGGACTGGGCTTCGCCGCCCTGCGAGCGGCGAGTGCCGCCGCGGACGGGGCCGATCCGGCCGAAGTGGAGGCCGCGGCGGTCGACGCGGTGAGCCGTTCGGAGACCCTGTTCGCCGTCGAGACCCTCGAATACCTGCGCCGCGGCGGGCGGATCGGCCCGGCTGCCGCCTTGCTCGGCACGGCGCTCGCGGTGAAACCGGTACTGCACATGTCCGAAGGCCGGATCCAGCCGCTGGAGAAGGTGCGGACGATGAATCGCGCGGTGTCGAGGCTGGTGGAACTCGCGGTGAAGGCGGCCGAAGGCGGCCGCGCCGACATCGCAGTCCATCACCTGGCCTCGCCGGAGCGCGCCGTCGAACTGGCCAACCGGCTGGAAGAGTCCATCAGCTGCCCGGAGGGGTGCGTGGTCTCGGAGATCGGCGCCGTCATCGGGGCCCACACCGGTCCCGGGGTACTCGGCGTCGTGATCCAGCGGGCGGGTTAGAAACCGGTCAGCGTCCCACACGACCCCGACGGAAACCGGCGATCCGATCTCGGCGGGGGCCGGGTTGTCCACAACACCCCACTTGTCCACAGGTTCGGAATTCACCACTCCCGCCCGCCACCCCCGCTCCGTAGCGTCGTTCACGTGTTCGACCAAACCGCCCGTTCACCGGGTCCCTCCGTCAACGCCAGGCTGGCGTGGCTGACCGCGCAGCTGTCGCCGCCCGCCCAGAGCCCGCCCGCGGGCAGGCTCGTACGCCGCTGGGTGCCCGCCCGGTTCACGGCGGACGGGATCCCGGTGAACCGGCGGTGGTTCGCCGTGGTGGCCGCGCTGATCGCGGTGGCCGTGATCGTGACCGGCGCGATCGCTTTGTTCGGACACCGGCCAGGGGCGGAGACTCCGCCGCCCCTGCCGTCGGCGAAGGCCGCCGGAGACGCCCCCGCCGCGGCGGCCAAGGCGCCTCTGGTGATCAGCGTCGTCGGCAGGGTGCTGAAACCCGGCCTGGTCACGATCCCTCCGGGCGCACGGGTCGCCGATGCCCTCACGGCGGCCGGTGGGGCACAGCCCGGAACGGATCTGACCGGGTTGAACCTGGCCAGGCGGCTCGCCGACGGCGAGCAGGTGGCCGTCGGTGTCCCCGGTCCGGCCGCGGCCGGACCGGAGGCACCGGTGGGGAAGCTCGACCTGAACACGGCCACGGCCGAACAACTCGACACCCTGCCCGGGGTCGGCGCCGTGATGGCGAAACGCATCGTCGACTGGCGGTCCGGGCACGGCGGGTTCACCACGGTCGAGCAACTCCGTGACGTAGAAGGGATCGGCGAAAGTAAGTACGGCAAGCTCCGGGAATTGGTGTCCGTCGGATGAACCCGTCCGCCGATCCGTCCGAAGTGGACACCGCGTCGTGGCGAGGTCAAGATCTGCGGCTGATACCGGCCGCGGCGACGGCCTGGCTCGGCACCCTTCTCGGGCTGCTCGGCGGCTGGTGGATCACGATGCTCTGCGGTGCGGCCGCCGTGGTGCTCGCGATCATCGCCGGTGTCCGTGCCCGCCGGACGGCGTCCCGGTGGGTGCTGGGCCTGGGCGCGCTCGCGGTCCTCGGCGCGCTCACCGCCGGTCCGGTCGCGCTGCGGATCCGGGCCGCCGAGCACGACGACCTCCGTGCCGCCGCCGCACGGGGGAGCGACGCCACCACGAGGGTGGTGGTCACCGAGCGGCCACGTCCGGTCCGCGGTGCCGGATACGCCGATCGCCAGGCAGGCACCCGCCTGGTGGTCATCGCCGCGACGGTGGACGCCGTGGTGGCGGCGGAGCGAGTGGTGGATTCGGTCGGCCGGATCCTGCTGCTCGCTCCCGCGGAGGGGTGGGCGGACCTGCTGCCCGGGCAGCAGGTCACCGCCTCCGGGCGGCTCGCACCGGCGAAGGGGGCCGAACTGACGGTCGCGGTCCTCTCGGTGCGAGGCCCGCCGTCGGCCCTTTCGCCGGCGCCCTGGTGGCAGCGAGCCGCGGAATCGCTGCGCACCGGGCTCCGGAGTCTGTGCTCCGTCCTCCCGGAGGAGCAGGCCGGTCTCGTGCCCGGACTGGTCGTGGGGGACACGAGCACGCTGTCCCCGAGGGTCGAACGCGAGTTCACGCACTCCGGCATGTCCCACCTGATGGCCGTGAGCGGTGGGAACGTGGCGATCGTCTGCGGCTCGATCCTTCTTCTGCTGAGGGTGCTCCGGGTCGGGCCGCGGACGTCCGCCGCCGCGGCCGCCGCGGGGCTCGCCGGGTTCGTGGTCCTCGCCGGACCCGCGCCCAGCGTGCTCCGTGCCGGGGTGATGGGGGCGGTCGGGCTGCTGGCGCTGGCCCTGGGACGCCGGGGTTCGGCGCTGCCCGCGCTGGCCTTCGCGGTGTCGGGTCTCGTCGTGGCCGATCCCGCGATGGCCGCCGACTTCGGGTTCGCCCTTTCGGTGCTGGCCACGGCCGGGCTCGTCCTGCTCGCGCCGAAATGGGCCGAGTGGCTGGTCGGACGCGGTGTTCCGGCCGGCTACGCCGAGGGGCTGGCCATCCCGCTGGCCGCGTTCGTGATGACGGCACCGATCATCGCGGGCATGGCGGGATCGGTCAGCCTCGTCTCGGTGGTGACCAACCTGCTCGCCGCGCCGGTCGTCGCCCCGGCCACCGTGTTCGGCGTGCTCGCCACCGCCGTCGGACCGTGGTGGCCGTCGGCGGGCAGGCTGCTGGTCCGGCTGACCGAACCCGAGGCGAGCTGGCTCATCACCGTGGCCCGTCACGGCGCCCGCGCGCCGGGAGCGGTGGTGGCCTGGCCGGATGGCTGGTGGGGCGGGCTTCTGGCGGCCGGGCTGCTCGTCGTGCTGCTCATCGCCATCCGGCTGCGTCACGCCAGGGTCCTGCTGGCGGTCGCGTTGGCGGGCGGGCTCCTCGTCTTCGTGCCCGTTCGCGTGCTGGCCCCAGCATGGCCACCGGCGTCCTGGAGTGCCGTAGCTTGCGACGTCGGCCAAGGCGATGCCGTCGTCCTGGCCACGGGCGAGCCCGGGAGGGCGGTCCTGGTCGACACCGGTCCGGAACCGGGACCGGTCGACGACTGCCTGAGCAGGCTGGGCGTGGACCGCGTTCCGCTGATCGTGCTGAGCCATCTGCACGCCGACCACATCGGTGGTCTCGAATCCGTCTTCGAGGGCCGGTCGGTCGGCGCGGTCGCCGTCGGTCCGGGCCGGGCCCCGGCATGGGCTTGGCAGCGGGTCGCGGACGAGACCGCGCGCCGCGGGATTCCCTTGCTGGAACTGGGGATCGGGCAACGGCTGGACTGGCCGGGGCTGTCACTGGACGTACTGGGGCCTCGCTATGTCACCCGGCGCTCGGTGCGAGAACAGGACGGCACGGTGATCAACAACGGTTCCGTCGTCCTGCGCGCCGGGACCCCGGCGGGCCGGTTGCTGCTGACCGGCGACGTCGAACTGGCCGCACAAGCCGACCTGATGGCCGAGGGCGCCGACCTGCGCGCCGAGATCTTGAAGGTCCCGCACCACGGCAGCCGTTACACGGCACCGGATTTCCTCAACGCCGTCGCGCCACGGGTGGCGTTGGTGAGTGTCGGTGCCGGAAACACCTACGGGCATCCCAACAAGTCCACTTTGGACAATTTGACGGCAGTCGGTGCCTCCGTCGCCAGGACGGACACGGACGGCGACACCGCTGTCGTCACCGACGCGCGCGGCCTCGCCCTGGTGCGCCGGGGTGAGCCCCGCGGCCCGCCTCGTTCTTGAGG
>NZ_JBHXJK010000114.1:0-27813 GCF_042723255.1 Amycolatopsis thailandensis | reverse complement strand
TGCTTGCGCCTGGCGCAAGCAAGGGGGCCTTCATGTACTTGAGTCAGCTGGGCAGCAGAGCGGGGGCGGCCAGGCGGCTGGCGTTCGCCGCCTCGTCGTCCGGCTGGGCCTGGGCGGAACGCTCCGCCTCGACCCGCGCGAGATAGTTGGCGACCTCGCGCTCCTGCTTGTGCGAGTCCCAGCCCAGCAGCGGCGCCATCAGCCCGGCCACCACCGGCGCGGCCGTCACCCCGCGGTCCCGCTCCTCGATGGAGATGCGGGTGCGGCGCGTCAGGACGTCCTCCAGGTGCAGCGCGCCCTCATGCGAGACGGCGTAGACGACCTCCGCCTTGAGGTACTCCGCCGTCCCCGGGATCGGCTCGCCCAGTTCGGGACGCTCCGAAATGGACTCCAGGATGTCGTCGATCGCGGTGCCGTAGCGCTGGAGCAGGTGCTCGATCCGGCGAATCGGCAGCCCCGTGCGCTGGACGAGCGCGTGCCGCGAGCCCCACAGTTCGTGGTAACCCGTCGCGCCGACGATCGGGAGCCGCTCGGTCCACGACGACGGCGCCGGACGGCCGAGATCCTCCACCGCGACGTCGACCGCGTCGGCGGCCATCACGCGGTACGTCGTGTACTTGCCGCCGGCCACGATCACCAGGCCCGGCACCGGATGCGCCACGGCGTGCTCCCGCGACAGCTTCGTCGTCGCCGTCGCCTTCGCGGCCAGCAGCGGCCGAAGCCCGGCGTACACACCCTCGATGTCATCGGCGGTGATCGGCGTGCGCAGCACCGCGTTGAGGTGCCCGAGCACGTAGTCGACGTCCGCATGGCTGGCCGCCGGGTGCTCGCGGTCGAGGTCCCATTCGGTGTCGGTGGTGCCGACGATCCAGTGCCGTCCCCACGGGATGACGAACAGGACGCTCTTCTCGGTACGCAGGATCAGCCCGGTGTCCAGGTCGATCTTCTCGCGCGGCACCACCAGGTGGATGCCCTTCGACGCGCGCACGGTGAACGGCGCGGGGATGCCCGCCGCTTCCGCCATGTCGTCGCTCCACACGCCGGTGGCCGCGACGACTGTCTTCGCCCGGACCTCGATCTCCGCTCCGCTCTCGCGGTCGACGACCTTGGCGCCGACGACGCGTTCGCCGTCCCGGATCAGGGAGGTCACCCGGGCTCGGGTCAGGACCGAGGCGCCTTGCTCGGCCGCGGTCCGCGCGATGGTCATCGTGTGGCGGGCGTCGTCGACCTGGGCGTCGTAGTACTGGATGGCGCCGATCAGGGCGTCGTCGGCGAGGCCGGGGGCGACCTTGCCCGCACCGCGCTTGGACAGATGCCGGTGCCGGGGCAGCGCGCGAGCCCCGCCGAGGGTGTCGTAAAGCGTGACACCCGCGCCGATGTACCCGCGCTCCCAGACCCGGTGCTTGAGCGGCACCAGGAACTTCACCGGCCGCACCAGATGCGGCGCGAGGGTCTGCAGCAGCAGGCCGCGTTCCTTCAGTGCCTCGCGCACCAGTTTGAAGTCCAGGTTCTCCAGGTAACGCAGGCCGCCGTGGATCAGCTTCGACGACCGGCTGGACGTCCCGGCGGCGAAATCGCGGGCCTCGACGAGCGCGACGGAGAGCCCGCGCGACGCCGCGTCGAGCGCGACGCCGGCACCGGTCACTCCCCCGCCGACGACCAGCACGTCGATCTCTTCGCGGGCGAGCTTGCGCAGGGTCTCGGCACGGTAGACCGGGGAAAGCGGTACGGGTGTCACTGTGTTCCTCCTGTTCATCGGGCTCACTCGACCTCGACCCAGTCGAGCGTGCGGCCGACGGCCTTCTGCCAGCCCGCGTAGCCCACGGCGCGCTGTTCGTCCGTCCAGGACGGCTCCCAGCGCTTGTCCTCGTTCCAGTTCTGTTCCAGCTCGTCGGTGGACTTCCAGAACCCGACGGCCAGACCCGCCGCGTAGGCGGCGCCGAGCGCGGTGGTCTCGGCGACGACCGGCTTCGACACCGGCACGCCGAGGATGTCGGCCTGCAGCTGCATGCAGAGTTCGTTCGCGGTCACGCCACCGTCCACCCGCAACACGTCGAGCGTGACGCCCGAGTCGTTCTGCATGGCCTCGACGACGTCGCGGGTCTGGTAGCAGATCGCTTCGAGTGTCGCCCGCGCGAGATGCGCGTTGGTGGTGGCGCGGGTGAGGCCGACGATCGCGCCGCGCGCGTCCGAACGCCAGTACGGCGCGAAAAGCCCGGAGAACGCGGGGACGAAGTAGACGCCGCCGTTGTCCTCGACCTGGCGGGCGAGGCTTTCGCTCTGGGAGGCCCCGCTGATGATGCCGAGCTGGTCGCGCAGCCACTGGACGGCGGAACCGGTGACGGCGATGGAACCTTCCAGCGCGTAGACCGGCTTCTCGTCGCCGAACTGGTACGCCAGCGTCGTGAGCAGCCCGTGCTTCGAGCGGACGACCTCGTGGCCGGTGTTGAGCAGCAGGAAGTTGCCGGTGCCGTAGGTGTTCTTGGCCTCGCCGGGGCGGAAGCACACCTGGCCGACGGTCGCCGCCTGCTGGTCGCCGAGCACACCGGTGATGGCGACCTCGCCGCCGAGCGGGCCGTCCGCGCGGGTGACGCCGAAGTGGCCGTTGTTCGACGACGGCCGGATCGACGGCAGCATCTGCTTGGGGACGCCGAAGAAGGACAGCAGTTCGTCGTCCCACTCCAGCGTTTCGAGGTCCATGAGCATGGTGCGCGACGCGTTGGTCGGATCCGTCACGTGCACGCCGCCGTCGGGGCCGCCGGTGAGGTTCCAGATCAGCCACGAGTCGGTGGTGCCGAAGAGCGCGTCGCCCTTCTCCGCGTCTTCGCGGACGCCGTCGACGTTCTCCAGGATCCACTGGAGCTTGCCGCCGGAGAAGTAGGTGGCGGGCGGCAGACCGGCCTTCCGCCGGATGACGTCGCCCTTGCCCGCGCGTTCCAGCGCCGAGGCGATCCGGTCGGTGCGGGTGTCCTGCCACACGATGGCGTTGCAGTACGGCCGCCCGGTCCGGCGGTTCCACACGACGGTGGTCTCACGCTGGTTGGTGATGCCGAGCGAGGCGAGGTCGGCGGCGGTCAGCTTCGCCTTGTTGAGCGCGGTGGCGATGACCGAACGGGTCCGCTCCCAGATCTCGGTCGCGTCGTGTTCGACCCAGCCCGGCTTCGGCAGGATCTGCTCGTGCTCGAGTTGGTGGCGGGCGATCTCGTTGCCGCCGTGGTCGAAGATCATGAACCGCGTGCTGGTGGTGCCCTGGTCGACGGCGCCGATGTGGTCAGGCATGGTTTCTCTCCTTAGGAAACGCGCTCGATGTCCTTGGCGGGCAAGGCTTCCGGTGCCGGGTCGGTGGGCAGGTAGCGCTCGATGAAGAACTTGTAGATCGCGCCGCCGATGACCGCGCCGACGATCGGGGCCACGATCGGGATCCACCAGTACGGATAGCCGTACTGGTCGGTGAACGCGGTGTCGTAGCCGGTGAGCCAGGACATCAGGCGCGGGCCGAAGTCGCGGGCGGGGTTGATCGCGTAGCCGGCGTTGGTGCCCCAGGCCATGCCGATCGCGACCACGAGGAAGCCGACGACGACCGGGGCGAGGTTCGCGGCGGGCGCGGTGTTGCGGAGGTCGGTGATGGCGAAGATCACCAAGGCGAGGATGGCGGTGCCGATGATCTGGTCGCGGAACGCGCCCCAGTCACCCACCGGAAGGGTTCCGTTACCCGGAAGGGTGGAGAAGACGCCCTGGGTCTTGATCGTCAGCCCGGGGTCGGCCGCGTTGAGCACCTCGGTGTAGTTCCAGCGCACCAGCAGCGCGCCGAGGAACGCGCCGGCGGTCTGCGCCAAGGCGTACGGCGCGACCTTGCGCCACGAGAAGCCCTTGAACACCGCGAGCGCCACGGTGATGGCCGGGTTCAGATGCGCGCCACTGATCCGTGAAGCCACGTAGATCCCCAGCGTGACGCCGATCCCCCACGCCCACGCGATGCTGTCGTGGTCGCCGATGCCCGCCGCGACGACCTGTGCCACCACCCCGCAGCCGAACAGGATGAGGATCATCGTCCCGACGAACTCCGCCGCCAGTTCGCCCGCGAGTCCGCGAGCCTTGAGGTTTCGCACCATTGCTTCCTCCACAAAGGACACCGTTGCCCTGTTGAGGCCGAAGTTAAGTTCGCGGAAACCCGGGGTCAACGGACGCCGGTCGGCATTGTCGAACGCCGGAAGACGATGTTCGACATTGTCGAATCAGGGCCGGTCGGGCTACGGTTGAGCCGTGCCCGGTCCGATCCAGTCCATCGAGCGCGCCGCCGCGATCCTGCGGTTGCTGGCGCGCGGTTCCGGCCGTCTCGGGGTCGGCGAGATCGCCGATTCCCTCGAACTCGCCAAGGGAACGGCGCACGGGATCCTGCGGACCCTGCAAGGGGTCGGCTTTGTCGAACAAGACCGTGACACCGGGAAATACCAACTGGGCGCGGCGCTGCTGCACCTCGGCACGAGTTACCTCGACGTCAACGAACTCCGGTCACGCGCGATCAACTGGGCCGACGCGCTGGCCGCGCGCAGCGGTGAAGCCGTCCGCATCGGAGCACCGCTGGAGGGCCGGGTCCTGGTGGTGCACCACGTTTTCCGGCCCGACGACAGCCTGCAGACGCTCGACGTCGGCACGCTTCTCCCGCTGCACGCGACGGCGCTCGGAAAAGTACTTCTGGCCTACGACACCGGTCTCGTGGCATCGTTGCGCACCGGCGGGCCGGAGGCCTACACCCGCCGGACCCTGATCACCCAGACCGCGATCAAACGCGCCTGCGGCAAGGTGCGTGAGGCGGGCTGGGCGAGTGAGAACGGCGAAATGATCTCCGGCGAGGCCGGGATAGCGGCGCCGATCCGCGGGCACGGCGGCATCGTGGTCGGCGCGATCGGGGTGTCCGGCGCGGCGGACCGGATCTGTGAAGCCGACGGCAGCCCGATCCCCCGGCTGCTCGGCCACGTGCGCGACGCGGCACGGGCGGTCTCCCGCGATCTCGGCGCGTCCCGATGGTGATGGAGGTGCTCGCGTGGTCCAGCGCTACGTGATGTCGATCGACCAGGGCACCACTTCGACCCGGTGCATCCTGTTCGACGCGCGCGGCAGGCTGGTGTCGGTCGCGCAGCGCGAACACCAGCAGCACTTCCCCCGGCCGGGCTGGGTCGAACACGACGCGACGGAGATCTGGCGCAACGTCGGCCGGATCGTGCCGCAGGCGCTGGCCGACGCGGGAGCCGAACCGGCGCAGGTGGTCGGGCTCGGCATCGCGAACCAGCGCGAGACGACGGTGCTGTGGGACAGGCACACCGGCAACCCGGTCGGGCGCGCGATCGTCTGGCAGGACACCCGCACCGACGCGATGCTCGAACAGCTCGCCCGCGAGCCGGGCGCGGATCGCGTCCGCCGGCTGTGCGGGCTGCCGCTGGCCACGTACTTCTCCGCGCCCCGCATCCGCTGGATGCTCGAAAGGACCCCCGGCCTGCGGGAACGCGCCGAGCGCGGCGACGTCCTGTTCGGGACGGTCGAGAGCTGGCTGATCTGGAACCTGACCGGCGGCCCGGAGGGCGGCGTCCACGTCACCGACGTCACCAACGCCTCGCGCACCATGCTGATGAACCTGCGGACGCTGTCGTGGGACGACGAACTGCTGGAGTTCTTCGACGTCCCGCGCGCGATGCTGCCCGAGATCCGGCCCTCGACCGAGGTGTACGGGACGACGTCGCGGGTGGTGCCGGGCATCCGGATCGCGGCGGCGCTCGGCGATCAGCAGGCGGCGTTGTTCGGCCAGACCTGCTTCGCGCCCGGTGAGGCGAAGTGCACGTACGGGACGGGCAGTTTCCTGCTCCTCAACACCGGCCCGACGCCGGTGCATTCCACGCACGGCATGCTGACCACCGTCGGGTTCAAGATCGGCGATGAGCCCGCCGTGTACGCGCTCGAAGGGTCGATCGCGGTGACCGGGTCGCTCGTGCAGTGGTTCCGGGACGGGCTGGAGCTGATCGGCTCCGCGCCCGAGATCGAGACGCTGGCCCGGACCGTCGAGGACAACGGCGGCTGCTACATCGTGCCCGCCTTCTCCGGCTTGTTCGCGCCGCACTGGCACAGCGAGGCCCGCGGCGTGATCGCCGGGCTGACGTCGTACATCACCAAGGGGCACCTGGCCAGGGCCGTACTGGAGGCGACGGGCTGGCAGACTCGCGAGGTCGTCGACGCGATGAACGCCGATTCGGGGCTGGCGCTGTCGACACTCAAGGTGGACGGCGGGATGACCGCGGACAACCTGTTGATGCAGTTCGTCGCCGACGTCCTCGACGTGCCGGTGGTCCGCCCGATGGTCGCCGAGACGGTGTCGCTGGGCGCGGCGTACGCGGCCGGGCTGTCGGTCGGGTACTGGCCGGATCTGGAGGGGCTGCGCCGGAACTGGCACCGGGCCGGGCAGTGGCTGCCGTCGATGGATCCCGCCCGCCGCGACAGCGAGTACGCACACTGGCGCCAGGCCGTGGAACTGACGTTCGGCTGGATGCGACCGGGACCGGCAGCCGCTCCCCCCGGCTCCGACCTGGTCGAGGTCGTGCTGGCCGATCACCGCCGGATCGAACAGCTCTTCCGGGATCTTCGCAACGACGAGGCCGACCGTCCGGCGCTGGTCGCGGAGCTGTCGGCGTCCCTGGTCGCCCATGTCACCGCGACGGAACGGATCATCCGTCCTGACCCGACGGAGAGCGGTTTCGCCGCCGAGTTGCTCGCGGTACTGGAATCGGACGACTTCGAAAAGGCGTTGGAAGCACTGGAGAATTCGGTGGACACGCATATCCGCGCGGAGGAACGCGGACTGCTGAACACACTCCGGCGCACACTGTCCACTTCGGACCGAACCGGCCTCGGCCGGGCGTTCGTCGCGGAACGGCAGCGTCAGCTGGACCTCGACTGCGGGTCGGTCGCACACGTCCGCGAGCAAGGGGCGCGGCTAAGGCTTTCATGACGTGCTAGCCTTTCGCCGTGCGCCGCTTCACTCGACTCGTAGTCAAGCGCGCCGGCTGAACCAGGTCGCCGGCGCGCAATCCGGCGACCCCTCGACACGGGGCATCTCCCGGGACCTGGCCCTCCATGGCCTGTTCGCTTCCCGCTTTTGGAGATCACGATGTCGCTCACCACTTTCCAGGTTCCCGCCCCTCGCACCTCCATGCTGGTCCGCCGCCGGATCGCCACCTACTTCGTCGGCGGCGTCGACCAGATCCCCGGCCTCGTCGACGCGCTCGGCTGCCTGGTCCACGACCTGTCGCTCGACGTGCGCGACGGGGTCCGCGAAAGCACCATGACCTGCGCCGTCCTGATCGCGGAAGACGAGGTCGAGCCGCTGCTGGACCGGCTGCGCGGCCTGGACGCGGTCATGTCCTCCGAACTGGTGTGACTCGCGCCGGCTCGAGCGGGTGACCAGGCGCCGTACTCGCGTGCTCGAACCCGGATCTCGCGTGCTTGGAGACGTGACTCGCGTGATCAGAGGCGGATCTCGCGTGATCGGACGCCGCACACCGAGATCGCCGTCTGAGCACGCGAGTTCCGCCCCCAATCACGCGAGATCCGGGTTCGAGCACGCGAGTTCCGGGTTCGAGCACGTGAGTCACGCCGGCTTGCACGGTTCCATGCAGGCCGCACCAGCCTCTTGACTTAGTTAGGAAGCCTTCTTAACTTCAATTTTATGGCCGAAACTCCCCGGAACAGCAGGTCCCAAGCCTATCGTCGGCTCAGCTTGGCCGAGAAACACGACAAGTTCGTCAATCAGTACTCGCGGCGGACGCTGTTCCGGGTGGGTGCGGTCAGCGGCGCGGCACTCGCCGCCGGAGGCGTCCTCCTGCCCGGCGTCGCCGCGGCCTCCCCCAGGCCGACAGGACCGGCAGTGCCAGCAGGACCGACAGTGCTGCTCAACGCGGACAAGGTCGCGGGTTCGGCGCTGCGGCCGTTCGGGCGGCACATCGCCTACGGGGCCGATCCGTCCCAGCAGGTCGTGGTCTCCTGGCAGGTGCCCGCGGCGGTGACAGCGCCGTTCGTCCGGATCGGCACGGTCCCCGGCGACTTCAGCCCGCCCATCCAGGCCGAGGTCCGGGCCCTGACCAGCCAGATGTCCTGGCAGCACCCGGTCGAGGAGTACCCGCCGAACAGCCCGAAGTCGATCACGCAGTACTACCTCCACGCCCGGATCGACCGCCTCCTGCCCAGCACCACCTACTACTACGTCGTCGGCCACCAGGGTTACGACCCCGCCACCAGGCTCGGCGAGATGGCGAGCTTCCGCACCGCCCCGGCAGCGGGCGGCGACGGCACGTTCTCGTTCACCGCGTTCGGCGATCAGGGTGTCGGCTACAACGCCGTCGCGACCAGCAGCCTGATCGCGGGCCTCGACCCGGCCTTCCACCTCGCCATGGGCGACCTGAGCTACGCGCTCGAAGGCGAGGGCGGGCACCCGGAGGAAGACCAGTACGACGCCCGGCTGTGGGACTCCTTCTTCGTGCAGAACGAACCGGTCACCGCCGGGATCCCGTGGATGATGGCGCTCGGCAACCACGAGATGGAGGGCTGGTACTCCGAGGACGGTTACGGCGGCGTGCGGGCGCGCTTCACCATGCCGGACAACGCCTGGGACGGCTCCACCTGCATCTACTCCTGGCGCTACCAGAACGTCGGCCTGATCAGCCTGGACGGCAACGACGTCTGTTACAACAGTCCGTCCAATCTGGACTACACCAAGGGCAAGCAGCTCAAGTGGCTCGGCAAGACACTCGCCGCCTTCCGCGCCGACCCCACGATCGACTTCATCGTCGTCTACTGCCACCAATGCACGTACTCCACCTGCCATTCCAACGGCGCCGAACTCGGCGCGCAGAAGGACTGGGCCCCGCTGTTCGACAAGTACCAGGTCGATCTGGTGCTCAACGGGCACAACCACATCTACGAGCGCACCGACCCGATCCGCGCCGGCAAGGCCGTCAAGAAGGTGCCCTCGCGCGGGACCACGAACCCGGTCAAGGACGGGACGACCTACATCACGGCGGGTGGCGGGGGCGGCAGCGTCTCCGAGTTCCCGGCGCCCGACACCTATCTGGGCCATGAGACCAGCAACGACTCGCCGGTCCCGATGAAGTACTCGGAACGGGACGGCCAGGACCGCACCAAGAAGGTCACCTGGTCCCGTGTCCGGTTCCGCGGCTACAGCCTGGTCGCGGTCGACGTCATCGCGGGCACGGGCACCACACCGCCCAAAATGGACGTTCGCGCGATCAGCGCCGACGGCACCCTGGTCGATCAGATCATCGTGCAGCGGTCCTGACCCGGCGGCGGCGCCCGGCACCGCCGAGCACGGGGGCCGCCGCCTTCCCCGCATCGACCGGGAAGTCGGTCCACATCGGCCGATCGGCCGGTATCCGGCCACCATTTCCGGCCCGGTTTCCGAAGCGCCGAAACGGTTTTCGTGCGGTCCGCCGCTGTTACAGCTTCATGACACGACCGAGACGGGACAACGATGATCGTCTCTGAACATCGACGTCATGTTCGACGACGAACGAACCAGGCCGATAGCCGTTCCCCGCGGGAACCGGCGGCTCCGCCTCCGCGTCACGGTCGTGACGGCTTTCCTGGCGGTCACCGGAATTCTCGGTTATGTGATCTTCCAGGCCGACGCGGCGGGCCGTCCCGCGCGGGACGAGCGGATCGCCACCGTCGTCTTCGACCGTACGTCGGGCAAGCAGGTGGTCGGCGACCATGGCGGCGAGAGATTTCGCACCGCGTCGGTGGTGAAATTGTTCATCGCGCTGGACGCCATCACCCATGGCCCTCGAAAGTCCGACGAGGCTCGGATCCACCGGATGCTCTCCCGAAGCGACGACGCGATCGCCAACACCCTGTGGACCCGGAACGGCGCGTCCGCGATCGTCACCAGGACGGTGGCCGCCATCGGCCTGAAGAACACCACTCCGCCCGCCGACGCGGGCCGCTGGGGCGACACGCTGTCCACCGCGGAGGACATCGCCGCGACCTATCGGCACATCCTCACGCTGCCGAAAGCCAAGCGGAATCTGATCCTGAAGCCACTTCGCGAGGCGCCCAGGACCGCCGCCGACGGGTTCGACCAGCACTTCGGCATCCCGACGGCCTTCGAGGACCGGCCGTGGGCGGTCAAGCAGGGCTGGGCGGCCGGACACGGAGCCGTGGACGCGCACACGACCGGTCTCGTCGGCGAGGGCGATCGCTATATCGTGGTCATCCTGACCAGTCACGCCGACGGCACGGACCTCGCGGTGGCGACCGCGTCGGCTACTTCGGCCGCCGAGTCCCTGTTTCCCCGTCTGGGAAAGTGACTTCGGCCGCGTTCTCCACCGTGGTTCTGAAAGCGCTTACCAGAAGCTCGGCGAAACAGGCCCGCGGAGCGGCCGGGACGCCTCCGGTCTGGGCCTTCAGCGCGGCCAGCTGCTCAGTCGCCAGCGGCGCGGCCCGGTCGAGGAACTGCCCGAGGAACCGCAGCGCGGCCAGGGGCGGGACCCCCGCCCCGGCGAGGTCCGTCACCGCCCGCGAGACGGACGGGCGCACGACCGAGGGCGCTCCCGCGTCGTCCTTGCCGAGCACACCGTGCCGCTCCAGACACCGGGCGACGGCGGGCTGGTCGCGGGCGATGTCGGCCATCGCCGAGTCCAGCCGCTCGGTGGCGTCCACTGTGGTCGTTCCGAGCATCGCGGCGATGGACACCAGGTTGAAGCCCTGTTTCTGCAGCATGGTGATGCGTCGCAAGCGCCGCAGATGTACCGGCCCGTAGTAGGCGGATCTGCCGTGGCGGACCGGCGGGGGCAGCAAACCCCTCGTCTGATGCGCCCGGATATTGCGCGCCGACATACCGACGATCGTCGACAGTTCTTCGATCGTGTATCCGGCCGGGCGCGACGAAAAGGGCTTCACACCGACCAGCTTAACCAATGGTCGGATGAGTGCCCAGTGAAGCCGGGCGTAATGACGCCACCGCTGTCACCCGGCTGAATCAACGAGTTGCCATAAGTCCATCGGTTCCCGCCCAGGAACACAAGGTGAACGGGAGGTTTACATGGTTTCGTGCCAGTCGATGCCGGTTTTGGGGCGTTCTCCGCCCGCCGACTACTCCGGTCAGGCGATCTTGGTGGGCCGGGGACTTCCCTGCCGTTTTAATGCTGCCAAGACATCTGATGTCTCGACTCTGTCGACGCCCGCGGAGCGCCGCTGAACCCGATGGTTGGTCGTCAAAGTTTCAACCTTTTCAGCAGGAGGTTTCACATGTTCTGGAAACGGATCGCGGTCGCCGCCGTGGCCGCGACCGGCTTGGCCGCGGCGCTGGTGGTGTCCCATCAGGACACTCCCGCCGCCGCCATAGAGCCCGTCGCGGCGAAGGTGCCCGCGTTCGACCACATCGTCCTCGTGATGTTCGAGAACAAGGACTACAAGGAGATCAACGGCAGCTCGAAGGCGCCGTACTTCAACAAGCTCGCCTCGCAGGGCGCGAAGTTCACCAAGGCGTACGGGACGACGCACCCGAGCCAGCCGAACTACATCGCCCAGTTCGCGGGTTCGACGCACGGCGTCGACAGCAACAAATGCCAGGATCTGGGGAACAAGGAGAACATCGCCTCCCAGCTGGCGGGGATCGGCAAGAAGTTCGTCGGCTACGCGGAAAGCATGCCGTCCGACGGCTACACGGGCTGCACGAAGGACAAATACGCCCGCAAGCACAACAGCTGGGTCAGCTTCGGCAATGTCCCGGCCTCGGCGAACAAACGGTTCTCCTCGTTCCCGACCGACTTCACCAAGCTGCCGCACGTCGCTTTCGTGACCCCGGACCTGTGCAGCGACATGCACGACTGCCCGGTCGACACGGGCGACAAATGGCTGAAGAAGAACCTCGACGCGTACGCGCAGTGGGCCAAGACGCACAACAGCCTGCTGATCGTCAATTTCGACGAGGACAGCGGGACGTCGGTGAACCAGATCTACACCACCTTCGTCGGCGCCCACGTGAAGCCGGGCAGCTACAGCGAATCCATCAACCACTATTCGATCCTCCGCACGATGGAGGCGGCGTTCGGCCTGCCGGGCATCGCCAACGCGGCGAACAAGTCGCCGATCACGAGCGTGTGGCAGTAATCGGGTGAACCCGCGGGCGTGTCCACTGTGGACGCGCCCGCGGGCGGGGAAAGGCGGTTCGTCACGTGTACCTGTCCACGATCGGCCGCCGGGAGCATCCCGGCGGTGTGTCCAAGAAATCCTTCGCCCTGCTCGGCGGGAACGTCTTCGCCCTGGGCACCGTCAGCCTCGTCACGGACGTCTCGTCGGAGATGGTGACGGCCGTGCTGCCGGTGTACCTGGTGCTGGGGCTGCACCTGGGCCCGGCGGCGTACGGCGTGGTGGACGGCCTCTACACCGGCGCGACCGCGCTGTTGCGCCTGGTCGGCGGCTATGTCGCGGACCGGGTCCGGCGGCGCAAGGCGGTCGCCGGACTGGGCTACGCGATGTCGGCGGTGGCGAAACTGGGGCTCGTGGCGGCGGGTTCGTCGGCGACGGCCATCGGGGTGGTGCTGACCGCGGACCGGACGGGCAAGGGCCTGCGGACCGCGCCCCGCGACGCGCTGATCACCCTGTCCGCGCCCGAGCACATGCTGGGCCGTGCGTTCGGGGTGCACCGGGCGATGGACAGCGTCGGCGCGTTCCTCGGCCCGCTCGCCGCGGTCGGGGTGCTGGCCGTGGCGGGTTCCGCGACCGGGGTCGAGGGGTTCGACGCGGTCTTCGTGACGAGTTTCTGCATCGCCGCCGCCGGGGTTCTGCTGCTGGCGCTGTTCGTCCGCGACCACCGCGCTCCCAAACCGCCGTCGGGCACCGTGTCCTTGCGGGCGGCGGCCGGGCTCCTGCGCGGCACCGGCGTGCGACGGCTGCTGATCGCCGCCTGCGTCCTGGGCCTCGCGACCATCGGCGACGGGTTCGTGTACCTCCTGCTCCAGGCCAAGGAGGACATCGCCACCGGCTGGTTCCCGCTGCTGGCCGTCGGGACGAATCTCGGCTACCTGCTGCTGGCCGCGCCGCTCGGCGCGCTGGCCGACCGGCTCGGCAGGCTGCCGGTGATGCTCGCCGGCTACGGCGCGCTGATCGCCGTCTATCTGCTGCTGCTCAGCCCGCTGACCGGATGGGCCCTGTTCGCGCTCACCCTCGGCCTCTACGGCGTGTTCTACGCGTCGACCGACGGCGTGCTGATGGCGCTGGCCGGGCCGTTGCTGCCGGAGGCGTTGCGCACCACCGGCATCGCGATCGTGCAGAGCGGGCAGGCGCTCGCCTATTTCGTTTCGTCCGTCCTCTTCGGACTCTCTTGGCAGTTCTGGGGCGCGACCACGGCGATCGCGATCGCCGCCGGGACGGTGCTGGTCGCCGTCGCCGCCACCTTTGTTCTCTTGGCTCCCCGCAGGAAGGCACGACCGTGAACACCCGCACCCGCGTCCTGATCGCCGTCACCGGAGTACTCGCGCTGGCCGCGGCCGCCGTGATCTACGTCGGGGCGGCGGGCGCGCGCAACCAGGACACCGCGTCGGCGGGCACCAGCGGCGCCGTCACCCTCGAAGGCGGACGGCTGCTGTTCCGCAGCACCGCCGACGCCGACCGCGGACACGTGTCCAGCGTCGCGGCGGCCGATCCGGGCGGCGCCCGGGCGGTCTCGACGGTGTCCTGCGCCCGGATCTACGCGGCGGGCGGCACCGGGATCTGCCTGCGCCCGGAGAGCGGCCTGACCACGTATCAGCTGGCGGTGCTCGACAGCGAGCTCGCGGTCACGCAGGAGATCCCGCTGGTCGGGCTGCCCAACCGGGCGCGTGTCTCGCCCGACGGGCGACGGCTCGCGTGGACGGTGTTCGTCACCGGCGACTCCTACAACGGCGGCCGGTTCTCCACCCGCGCCGGCACCCTCGACCTCACCACCGACAGCGTCGAAGGCACGCTCGAGGACTTCGCCGTGACCGTGGAAGGCAGGCCGTACAAGGCGGCCGACTTCAACTTCTGGGGCGTCACCTTCACCCGGCTGCCGAACCGCTTCTACGCCACCATGTCGACCGGTTCTCACCGGTATCTCGTCGAAGGCGACTCGGCGGCCCGGACCGTGAAGACGCTGCGGGACAACGTCGAATGCCCGTCCCTCTCGCCCGACGAGACCCGCATCGCCTACAAATCCGCCATCGACGGCGATCCCGCCAAGGGGTGGCGGGTCTCGGTGCTCGACCTCGCGAGCGGCACCGTGACGCCGCTGGCCGAAACCCGGAACGTCGACGACCAGCCCGCGTGGCTCGACGATCGCACAGTCGCCTACGCCCTCCCCCGCACCCAAGGACATTCCGACGTCTGGGCCGTTCCCGCCGACGGCACCGGAGCGCCGCGCCTGCTCATCCCGGAGGCCGAGTCACCCGCCGCGCTCCCCTAGCGAGGGGTCGGCGGCACGCCAGGCCGGCTTGACCTTCGGCTCGAGTAGGTCGCGTCCTAGGCTTCCGGACATGAGGGCCGCGCTGCTGATCGTCGACATGCAGGAAATGCTCGTTCCCCTGGTCTGGCGCGGCGAGGAACTCGCGGCCCGGATCGCCCCGCTGGCGCGGAAAGCCCGCGAACAGGGCGTTCCGGTGATCGCGCTGCGGCAGGTCGGCGCGCCCGGGACCGACTTCGATCCCGCGGCACCGGGCACCCGGCTCAGCCCACTGCTCGGCCTCGAACCGGTCGACGTGGTTGTCGACAAGACCGCGACGGATTCCTTCCACCGCACCGGTCTGGCGGGGCTGCTCGTCGACCGTGGGGTGGACACCGTGGTGCTCACCGGGCTGGCCACCGACTACTGCGTCGACGCGACCGCGCGGTCCGCGCAGAGCCACGGTCTGGACGTCGTGCTGGTCGCCGACGGCCACGCGCCCTCGTCCGACGGCGATCCCACCGTGGGACTGACCGCCGAACAGGTCATCGCCCGGCACAACCTCATCCTGGCCACCGCGATCCATCCGGGCGGACGGCTGCGCGTGGTGCCGTCGGCGGAGGTCGAGTTCACCGGCCCGTAGGATCGGCCCGCCATGATCACGAACTTCCTGCTCGATCACTCCGCCCTGGTGCCGGTGGCGATCCTCCTGGTCGCGCTCGTCTGCGCCGTCCTCGGCCTGCTGTGCGCGGGCAGGCGCCGGATCCTGTGGGCCCTCGCCGGGGTGTCCCTGGTCCCGGTCTTCGCGTTGACGCTGGTGCCCACCGGTCGCACGATCGACGAGATCGGGTGCACGGTCCAGTTTTCGCTGCCCACGCTCGGCGCGGTGGAGCTCCTGGCCAACGTCGCGTTGTTCCTGCCGCCGGCCTGTTTCGCCGCGCTGGCGTCCCGGCGCCCGCTGACGACGCTCGCGGCGGGCTCGGTGCTGTCCGCGCTGGTGGAGGCCCTGCAAGCGGTCGTACCCGCGATCGGCCGGGCCTGTGACACCAACGACTGGCTGATGAACACCATCGGCGCCGTCCTCGGCGTACTCCTCGCGGCGGGCACGATGTGGCTGGTGGACCGCCGCGCTCAGTCCGGCAGTTCGACGGGTGCGATGTCGTCGTAGACGTCGCCCGGCCCGGGGTTGGCCGGATCCGTCTCGCCGCCGAAGTGGTTCAGGACGCCCCACACCGCGTTCAGCGCCGTCTGGACCGCGCCTTCGGCCCAGCCCGCCGTCCACGAAACGTCGTCACCGGCGAGGAAGAGACCACGGTGGCGCTCCTCCAGCGCATCCTGTTTGAAGTGCGTGAAAAGCCGGTGCTGATAGCGGTAGTGGCCGGGCAGGTTGGCCTTGAACGCGCCCATGAAATGCGGTTCGGCCTCCCAGGACACGGTCACCGGGTCGCCGATGATGTGCCGCCGGACGTCGACGCCCGGATAGATCTCCTTCAGCGACTGGAGCATCACCTCGACCCGCTCGGACACCGAGAGCGGCAGCCACTTCAGCGAATCGTCGGCCCAGGTGTAGGAGAGGCAGATCACCGCGGGCGCGTCCGGATCGTCGCCGAGCAGGTAGGTGCCGCGCGGCATCCGGTCGGTCAGCGTCATGCTCATCGTGTCGCGCCCGGTCTCCGGGTCCTTGTCCAGCCAGAACGGCCGGTCCACCGGGACGAAGACCTTGGAGGACTCCATGTAGTGCGTGCGCTCGATCGCCGTCCAGTGGTCGATCGGGAACAGCGCCTCGTCGCATTCGATCTTCGACAGCAGCATCCAGCTCTGCGCGGTGAACACCGCCGCCGGATAGGTGCGGATGCGTCCTTCGGTGTCGGTCACGGTGATGTTGTTCGGCGCGGTGCGGTGCAGCCGGGCGACGCCGGGGTTCGGGCCGCCGCCGTGCAGTGAGCTCAGACTCGTTCCGGCGGGCCAGAACGCGATGTCCTCGGGCGCGTGTTCCCACAGCCGCAACGGAAGCTGCCTGCTGCCGCCGACGATACTGCGGTGCTCGTCGTCGGCGCCGGTGTAGACGACCCGCAGGATCTCCAGGATGGAGTTCGGGAAGTCGGTGTCCCAGCCGCCGGTGCCGAAGCCGACCTGCCCGAAGATCTCGCGGTCGCGGAAGGAGGCGAACGCCGGTGACTGGCAGAGGAAACCGTAGAAGGTCTGGTCGTCCAGCTTCGGCACCAGGTCGTTCCACAGCCGCTTGATCGTCTTCGTGTCGCGCTCGCGGATGGCCTTCTGCATCTCGGTGAACGCGGCCTGCTCGGACAGTGTGCTGTCCCAGGCGGCCGCGACCTTCCCGAAGACGGCGGGGAGCTCGTCCGCCGAACGCGCGTAGTGGCTCTCCCCCTTGAGGTCGACGACGGTGCTCGGCGTTCCGGGCGCGAGCGGGTTCGGGAACGGCGTGGTCTCCAGGCCGACCTTGTCGATGTAGTGGAAGAGCGCGGTCGACGCGGGCGGGAAGCGCATCGCGCCCATCTCCGCGACGACGTCGTCCGGGCAGCCCGGGAAGTTCACGGTGCGGAGGCGGCCGCCGATCTCGGCGATCTCGTACACGACCGGGCGCAGGCCGAGTTTCATCAGCTCGTACGCGGTGACAATGCCCGAGAGACCGCCGCCGATCACCGCCACCTCGGTGCCGTGCCGGTCGGCGGGGAGCGAGCCCAGACCGGCGGGGTGGGCGAGGAAATCGTCGTAGGCGAACGGGAAATCGGGGCCGAACATGGTGATCGGACGGCCGGCCGGTTCGTCGTGGTGGATCGCGGTCGGAAGGGCGGAGGTCATACGGAAAGTCCTCGGTACAGATCGGGCCGTCGGTCGGCCAGGTGGGTGTTCTCCAGTCGCGAAGCGGCGAGGGCCTCGCGGGTGACGTCGGCGCTGATCAGCTCCGGACCGGAGCCCGCACGCGCGAGCACTTCACCGGTCGGGGCGACGACGCAGGACCGGCCGCAGTAGGTCAGCTCCTGCTCGGTGTCGCATCGGTTCGCGTAGGCGACGAAGAGCTGGCTTTCGTAGGCGCGGGCGGGTACCAGCGTGTCGGCGACCAGTTCGTACGGGCTCATGAGCGCCGTCGGCACCACGAGCAGCTCGGTCCCGGCGAGCGCGTGCGCCCGCACCAGCTCGGGGAACTCGACGTCGTAACAGATCAGCAGGCCGACGCGGAGACCGCCGAGTTCCGCCTGCACGACCGCTTCGGCCCCCGGCGCGAACCAGTCGCGGTCGATGTCGCCGAACAGGTGGGTCTTGCGGTAGTTCGCCAGCCGGCGTCCGTCCGGACCGATCAGCTGGACACTGTTGTGGACGTGGTCACCGTCGGACTCGGGGTAGCCGTAGGCCAGCGCGGCACCGGTTTCCCTTGCCAGCGCGGACATCCTGGCCGCGGTCGGACCGTCGGCCGGTTCGGCGAGCTCGTGGGAGCGCGCACCGATGTGATAGCCGGTGGTGATCATCTCGGCGGCGATCACGAGATCGGCGCCCGACGTCGCGACGGCGGACGGCAGTTCGGCGTACGAGCCCTGATGGACGGCGATCTTCACAACGACGACGATATCCGCCGTTTCATGTCATCGAAAAGTGCTGATCGTTGCGTATGGAGTTGGCAGACCATCGAACTAGTGCGGTTTGGCGCAATTCTGCGGCGATTTGTTGTCTGGATCACCCGCCCGGCGGTGGCTCCTCCGCTTGCTCGTCCGCCCAGCCGAGCGCCTCGGTGATCGCCTTGTCCGCGATGGCCGACATGGTCGACATGTAGGTACCGCTGACGTGGTTGTCGTCGAGGTAGACGAGCACGTTGCCGATCACCGGCGGGCAGACCTCGGCCGTGCAGAAGTAGTCGCTGAAATCGAGGAACCGCACGTTCGGCGGCAGGTCCGCCAAGGTCTCGTACGGCGGCTCCGCCGCGTAGAGGTCGTAACGCGGGGTGGCGCACTCGGGCGCCTGCGTGCCGCGGCTTTCGACGCAGGCCGAAGGCGACTGGTCGAAGCGTGGGTTGTCCCGCACCGCCAGCACCGGGATGCCGGCCTCGTCGACCTTGCGCCACTGGGCGATGTAGCCGCCGGGAACCCGTTCCTCGACACCGGTCCGCACGTCCCTGGTGCCGATCGTCATCACCGCGTCGGGCCGGGCCGTGACGATCTCGTCCACCACGGCGGAGTTCCAGTCGATGCAGGCCTGGTCCCCCGGCACGGCGTCGGAGTCGGTAGAGAACGGGCAGCCGCCGCGGAGGATCGAGGTCACCTCCCAATTCCGCTGCTCGGCGACCGGCAGCAGGGCGCCGAGGAACTGCCCGGCGTGCGAGTCGCCGGTGACCACGATCCGGCGGGTGGGATGCCCGGACGTCTGCGAGGTGCAGACCTCCAGATCGGCGTTGCGCGGCGACACCCCGCACCGGGCCGGGTCGATCCCCGCCCAGTCTTCGGACACCGCGACGAACGACGGGACGAGGGCGGCATCGGCGGCGCCCCAGTACTTGAAGCCCTCGGTGTGCGCGAGCGCGCCGGGGTGGTCGGGATCGTCGACCGCGATCGAATAGGTGTCCGCCTGGCTCACGCTCACCCATTGCCAGGCGCCCGTCGCGGCGAGCACGGCCGCGAGCGTCGCGACGCCGAAGCGGTAGGCGCCCCAGCGGGTCCTGGCTCCGATCGCGGACGCGCGGACCGGTTTTTCGACCAGATGGTGGGTCAGCACGGCGAGGGCGAAGGCCAGCGCGATGATCACCGCGCCGCCGCGCAGGCCGACCTCTTCCCGGTCGCGGGCGACGAGGTAGAACACCAGGACCGGCCAGTGCCAGAGATAGAGCGCGTAACTCAAGTCGCCCAGGTACTTCAGGGGGCGGCTGCTGAGGAAACGATCGGCGCCGGCTTTGAACGCGGTGTCACCCGCGAGGATCACCAGCGCGGCCGAAAGCGTCGGCCAGAGCGCGAGGTAGCCGGGGAAGACCGTCCCGACCTGGAGCACCAGCCCGCAGGAAACGAGCCCGGCGACGCCTGCCCAGCCGAACACGACCCGCGCCGACCGGGGCACCTCGACGCGGTCGAGGACCAGGGCGAGCAGGCCGCCGAGCGCGAACTCCCAGGCCCTGGTCAGCGAATCGAAGTACGCCAGCGGCTGGTCGACCGCGGTGAGCCACACCGAGTAGGCCAGCGAGGCCGCGAACACCGTGCCGAGGGTCGTGATCAGCAGCGGCAGGACCTTCCGCCCCGCCTTCTTGGCGATCAGCAGCACCAATCCGACCAGCAGCGGCCAGACCACGTAGAACTGGCCCTGGATCGACAGCGACCAGAAGTGCTGGACGACGCTCGCCGAGTTGTGCTGCGCGAAGTAGTCGGTGGAATCGGCCGCCAGCTGCCAGTTCTCCAGGTAGAGCGCGGAGGCGACGACCTCCTTGATCGTCTGGAACCAGCGGTTCTGCGGCAGCAGCACCGTGCTCGCCGCGATGACCAGCAGCAACACGGTGAGCGCGGCCGGGAACAGTCGTTTGATCATCCGGCCCCACATCGGCCGGTACTCGATCCTGCCGCGCGAGGCCGCGCGGAAGAGCTGGCCGGTGACGAGGAATCCGGAGATCAGGAAGAAGGCGTCGACGCCGCCCGAGATCCGGCCCAGCCACACGTGGTAAACGACCACCAGCACACACGCCAGCGCCCGCAATCCCTGGATCTCCGGGCGAAACCGCCGCTCCGTCTCCCGCACAAACCACCACCATGATCACCCGGTCGCCGACGGGCGAGGACCCTACGGCAGGAAGCTGTGAGCGAGCTTAGTTCGGATGATCGGATGGCTACCGCCTGGTAGGGACAGCTGTTGCCACGGTCGGTCCGACGCCGGTCCGGTCCGTGAAGGCCTCCTTGAGGGACCCAGAGTCCCTCAAAGGGGCCTTCACGGACCCGACGATCGCCATACCTGCCCCACAAGCCCCAGTAGTCACGCAGGCCGCGAGTGAAGACCCCGGAAGGTGGCTTGGCGCCGAGACCGAGTGGGGGCGGGGTGGTCGTGAGTGGTAAGTGATGTTCTGACGGACTCGTCTTTGCCTGCCCACTGGTGTGGCTCGGTCTCGTTGGTGAGAGGAGTCGGGCAGTGAACGTCCGGATCCGTCGTCGGTGGGGCCCGTTTCGTCGTGGTGCCGGGTGGTGGTGCGGTCGACGGCGGAGGATCGGGGACGTTGAGTGTCCCGGATCCTCCGTTGATCAAGGTCCGAAGCCGGGGCGACCCCACGGTGAAGGAATCGGGACGTTCAACGTCCCAATTCCCGCACCGTCGAGCCCGGCAGACGCTGAACCGCCACCCTCGTGCAGGTCAGACGGCAGGTCGGCAAATGCCGGTCCGCCCTAACGACACTCACCACTCACGACCACCGGCACCACGGGTCAGGTCGACTTCTGGCCGTCGATGCTCTCGCGCAGGATGTCGGCGTGGCCGGCGTGCTGCGCGGTCTCGGCGATGACGTGCGACAGCACCCGCCGCACGCTCCGCACCGCGCCCGGCGGGTTCCACGGAGCCTCGGGCAGCGGATACGTCGCGGACAGGTCGGGGATCGACGAGACGATCTCCTTCGTCCGCGCGGCCACCCGCTCGTACCGTTCGAGGATCGACGCGAGCGTGTCGCCGGGCAGCATCTTGAAGTTGTTCTGGTGGTCGATCGCCCACTGCGGGTACTCACGGGCGGTCCCGGCGCCGAGGTCGGCCCAGGTGACGCCGTCGGGCAGGTCGTAGCTCATCGCGGACGGGCCCTCGACCGCGAAGCGCAGCCACATCTCCTCGATCGAGGCGACGTGCTTGATCAGGCCGCCGAGGCTCAGTTCACTGACCGTCGGGTGCTCGCCGAGCTGTTCGTCCGTGAGTCCTCCGACGGTGGTGGTCAGCGCGGCGCGGACGGTGTCGAGGGCTTCGAGCAGGTCGGCGCGTTCGGCGTCGAGGATCGTGGCGGTCATCGGGCCCTCCGTGTTGTCGTTTTCTGGCACGAGACCACTCTCGCAGGGGTAGAGGACAGGGTGTGGCCGCTACTGGAGGCATCATGGAAAACATGCCGAAGACCTCCGCGCGCCTGCTGTCGATGCTTTCGTTGTTGCAAGCGCGCCGCGACTGGCCGGGAGCGCTGCTGGCCGAGCGGCTGGACATCAGCCCGCGCACCGTGCGGCGCGACGTCGACAGGCTTCGCGAGCTCGGCTACCCCATCGCGACCGTCAAGGGTCCCGACGGCGGGTACCGGCTCGACGCCGGGTCCGAACTGCCGCCGCTGTTGTTCGACGACGATCAGGCGGTCGCGCTGGCCGTCGCGCTCCGGATCGCCACCACCAGCGGCGCGGGGATCGAAGAGGCGGCGATGCGGGCGCTGCACACCGTCCGGCAGGTGATGCCCTCGCGGTTGCGGCGCCGGATCGACACCCTCCAGGTGACCGCCGTCGAGTCGCCCGCGAGCCGGCCGGAACCCCGCGTCGACGGCGACGTCCTGCTGGCGCTCGGCGCGGCCGTGCACGCCCGCGAGGTCCTGCGGTTCGACTACGCGGGAACCGATCTCCCCCGGCGGGCGGAACCGCATCATCTGGTCACCTGGCACGGCCGCTGGTACCTCGTCGCCTGGGATCTGGACCGCCGGGACTGGCGCACGTTCCGGGCCGACCGGATCACCCCGCGTACGCCGACCGGCCCGCGGTTCACCCCGCGCGAGCTGCCCACCTCCGACGTCGCCACCTTCGTCGCGAGCCGGTTCCGGGGCTCGGCCGACACCGGTGACTGGCCCTGCCGGGGCGAAGTGATCCTCGACCTCCCCGCCTCGGCCGTCGCCCACTACGTCCGCGACGGCGTCGTCGAGGAGGTGGGCTCGGATCGGTGCCGCCTGGTGCTGGGTTCGTGGTCCTGGGCCGGGTTGGCGGCGAGCATCGGGCGGTTCGACGCGGACATCGAAGTCGTCGGACCCGCTGAGCTGAAGGAAGCCTTCGCCGTTCTGGCGCGCCGATACGCGAAAGCCGCGCCCTGCGCCGAATGATCTTCTCGGCCAGACTGGAGCCATGCGACTGGATCTGAGCGGGAAAACGGCCCTGGTCACCGGATCGACGCAAGGCATCGGTTTCGCCATCGCCGCGGGACTCGCCAGGGCGGGCGCCAGGGTCGCGCTCAACGGCCGGGGTGAATCCGGCGTCGCGTCCGCGATCGACCGCCTGCGCGGCGAGGTACCGGACGCCGACGTCGTCGCGGCGGCCGGTGACGTCTCCACGGACGAGGGCACCGCCCGGGTGCTGGAGGCGGTGCCCGACGCCGACGTCCTGGTCAACAACCTCGGCATCTTCGGCACACAGTCCCCTTTGGACATCACCGACGACGAGTGGCGGCGGTACTTCGAGGTCAACGTCCTCGCCGCGGTGCGGCTGACCCGCGCGTACCTGCCGGGAATGACGAGTCGCGGCTGGGGCCGGATCCAGTACATCGCCAGCGATTCCGCGATCGTGATCCCCGCCGAGATGATCCACTATGGAGTGTCGAAGACCGCGTTGCTCGGCGTTTCCCGCGGCTTCGCCAAGGCCGCGGCGGGGTCGGGCGTCACGGTCAACTCGGTGATCGCGGGCCCGACCCACACCGGTGGTGTCGAGGACTTCGTCTACCAGCTGGTCGACAAGGATCTCCCGTGGGACGAGGCACAGCGCGAGTTCATGCGCCTGCACCGGCCGCAATCGCTGCTGCAGCGGCTCATCGAGCCCGAGGAGATCGCCAACCTGGTGGTGTACCTCGCTTCCCCGCTCGCCTCGGCCACCACCGGGGCCGCGGTCCGCGTCGACGGCGGCTACGTCGACTCGATCGTGCCGTGATCGGTCACGACTTGTGATGCACCTCCTGGAGGCCGAACACCGGCGTCGGGATGCCCTCGTAGCGCGCTTTCAGCTGTAGCGCGAGATAAAGGGAGTAGTGCCGCGATTGGTGCAGGTTCCCGCCGTGGAACCACAGCCCTTCCTGCTGCGTGGGTTTCCACATGTTGCGCTGCTCCCCTTCCCACGGACCGGGGTCCTTCGTCGTGTCCGAGCCGAGGCCCCAGCACTTGCCGACGCGGTCCGCGGTCTCCTGCCCGACCAGATCCGCGACCCAGCCGTTCATCGAGCCGTAGCCGGTGGCGTAGACGACGACGTCGGCTTCGAGTTCCGTGCCGTCGGAGAGCACCACCGCGTCCCGGGTCAGGTGGTCGACCTGGCCGTGCGCCAGCTTGATCTTCCCGTCGGCCACCAGTTCCGAAGCGCCGACGTCGATGTAGTAGCCGGAGCCGCGACGCAGGTACTTGAGGAACAGGCCGGATCCGTCGTCGCCCCAGTCGTGCCGGAACCCTGCCGCCTCCAGCCGCGCGTAGAACTCCTTGTCCCGCTCGCGGATCGCGTCGTACACCGGGATCTGGAACTGCGGCATGATCCGGTACGGGATCGACGCGAAGATCATGTCCGCCTTGTCGGTGGTGATCCCCGCCTTCACGGCACGTTCCGAGTACAGGTCGCCGAGGCCGAGGTCCATCAGGGAATCGGACTTGACGATATGCGTCGAAGACCGCTGCACCATGGTGACGTCGGCGCCGTGTTCCCACAGCGCCGCGCAGATGTCGTGCGCGGAGTTGTTGGAGCCGACCACGACGGCCTTCTTGCCCGCGTAGGCGTCCGGGCCGGGGTGCTGGGACGAGTGGTGCTGATCGCCGCCGAACTGGTCCATCCCGGGGAACGACGGGAGATTCGGCTTGCCGGACATACCGGTCGCGAACACGACGTGCCGCGGCGTGAGCACCAGCTCCTCACCCTCGCGGACGACGGTCACCAGCCATTGCCGCTTTTCCTCGTCCCAGGACGCGGAAGTCACCTCGGTGCTGGTCCAGTACGGCACCTCCATGAGCCGCGTGTACATCTCCAGCCAGTCGGCGATCTTGTCCTTGGGCGCGAACACCGGCCAGTTCTCCGGGAACGGCAGATACGGCAGGTGGTCGTACCAGACCGGGTCGTGCAGGCACAGGTTCTTGTACCGCTTGCGCCACGAGTCCCCCGGCCGTTCGTTGCGTTCCAGGACGAGCGTCGGCACGTCAAGCTGCCGCAGCCGGGCACCGAGCGCGATACCGCCCTGGCCACCGCCGATGACCACGACGTACGGCTGCTGGTCGTAACCGAGCCGCGCCTGCTCTTCCTCGCGCTTCTCGGCCCAGGACTTCCGGCCCCGGACGACGCCGTGCTCGACGCCCTTCGACCGCTGTTCGTTGCGCCGCTCCTCGAAACCCTTCAGCTCACGCAGGCTCGTCAGCAGCGTCCAAGCGCCTTCGTCCTTGAGTCGCAAGTGGCCTTTCGCGCGGCCCGTCGCGGTCTCGAACTCCAGCCACGCTTCGGTCACGCCGTCGGCTTCGGTCGGCGTCTCGGTGGTGCGGAATCCGGACGGTTCGATCCGGTCGAGACAGGCGCCGAGCAGGTCGGTGACCCCGTCGCGGCCTTCGACCGTCTTGATCGTCCAGGTGAAGGCGACCAGGTCGCGCCAGTAGCTGTCGACTGCGAAGAGCGCGGCGGCGGCTTCGGCGTCACGGGCGACCAGGGCCGCTTCGAACCGGCTCAGCCAGGCGTCGACCCGAGCCTGCGGCGAGCCCGTCGCCTCGATCCGGTCCACCGTCTGTGTCATGACCACTCCCCAACGTCGGCGTTTCGGCTGTTACCCCGATCACACGCCGGGGGCGCCTGGACCGGCAAGGGTTGCAGCGTGTTGCAGCGCGACTCCTTGGCGCGTCCGCTCCGGCCGACCTATGCTGGTCCGTCGACGCGATGGTGCGGAGGTGACCCGTGGGCGTGTTCAGCTCGGTCCCGCCCGGCGCCGACCTGCCGATGCACGCCCGTGACCTGGTCAGGATGCACGAAGCCGTGATCGGCGGCGGCCGTCCGCGCGTCAGCCCGCGGCCGCTGGTGTCGCGGTCGTGGTCTCGCGCGCTGAGTCTGGGGCTCGCCGCCGACGGCGTGAATACCCGCGACTCCGTGCCGCTCGACGAGGTCGCCCGCCGTCGTCGCGCCTCGCCGTTGCGGCATGTCGTCGAAGACCTCGGACAGGTGCTCGGGACGACGTCCGACACCGCGAACATGCTGCTGGTGGTGACCGACGCCGAGGGCGTCATCCTCTGGCGGGCGGGCTCGCCCGCGGTCAAACGCCGTGCCGACACCCTGGGCTTCACCGAAGGCGCCGACTGGACCGAGACCCGGGTCGGCACCAACGCGATCGGCACCGCGCTCGCCGAGGCCGCGCCGGTCGAGCTGCTCGCCGGTGAGCATTTCGAACAGGGCCAGCATCCTTGGTACTGCACCGCGTCGCCGGTGCACGATCCGCGCACCGGCGAACTGCTCGGGGTGATCGACGTCAGCGGCCCCGCGCTGACCCTGCACCCGGCGATCGGCGCGCTGGTGGAGACCGGGCGGCGGCTGGTCGAATCCGAACTCTGGCGGCATCACCAGCAGGGCCTGGACAGGCTGCGCCGAACCGCCGAACCGGTGGTGGCGGGCACCGGCGGCCCGGCGCTGCTGGTGGACGACGACGGCTGGGTGGCCCACTCCGCCGGCATCGCGCCCGGGGCGAGGATCGCCGCACCCGTGGAAGGCCAGATCCTCGCCGTTCCCGGGCTGGGCGCTTGCCTGCCCGAACGGCTGGCCGAAGGCTGGCTCGTCCGCCCGGCCGACACCGCGCGCCGGGTCCGGCTGGATCTCGAACTGGGGCACGCGCCGATGCTGCGGATGCGGTCGGGGGACGTCGGCTGGGTCCGCACCGTGACCCCCCGCCACGCCGGGATCCTGGTGCACCTCCGCACGGCGGGCCCGGCCGGGCTTTCGGCCGAGGCGCTCAGCCGGGCGCTCTACGGTGACGCCGAACACCTCGTCACCGTCCGCGCCGAGGTCTCCCGGCTCCGGCGGCTGCTCGGCGCCATTGTGGACACCCGGCCGTACCGGCTGGCCGCGGGTGTCGACCTTTCGGTCCACAAAGGACTCGAAGTCGGCCGCTGATTGCGGCCGGTCCGGACCGGGTACCCGGCGCGCATGGAGATACTGCTCGCCGGGGCAGGCGTTCTGGCGCTGTGCGCCGCGGTGCTGCCGAACCTGTTGCACGAACGCGCGCTGTCGATGCCCCTGATCCTGCTGCTGGGCGGGCTGCTCTTCGGACTGCTCCCCTTCGGACATCCCTACGGCGAGGGTGTCCTCGACCCGCGGTCGCATGTGGGCGAGGTCGAAGTGATCACCGAACTCGGCGTCCTGGTGTCACTGGTCGGCGCGGGATTGAAATCCGACCGCCTGATCGGCTGGCGGTCGTGGAACTCGACCTGGCGGCTGCTGGCGATCACCTTGCCGTTGTCGGTGCTCGCGGTGGCCCTGCTCGGCTGGTGGGCCCTCGCCCTGTCCCCCGCCGCCGCTCTGCTGCTGGGAGCCGTGCTGTCGCCGACCGACCCGGTGCTGGCGAGCGATGTCCAGGTGCCCGCGCCGCATACCGACGACGGGCGGGGCGCGGACAACGAGATCAGGTTCACGCTGACCTCGGAGGCCGGACTCAACGACGGCTTGGCGATGCCGTTCGTCCTGCTGGCCCTCGTCTTGGCCGGAACGGCGACGACGTCTCCCGTGCCGTGGCTGCTGACCGAGGTCCTCGCTCCCCTCGCGATCGCCGTCCTGGTCGGCCTCGCCTGTGGGCGCTTGCTGTCCTGGCTCATGTTCCGGGTGCGGCACGAGCGGCTGCGCCTCGGCGAGTACTCGGACGGACTGGTGGTGCTGGCCATCGCGTTCCTGCCCTTCGCGCTGTGCGAATGGCTGGGCGGCATCGGTTTCGTCGCGGTGTTCACCGCCGCCGCGACCATCCGCGCCAGCGAGCGGTCGCACGAGTACCACGGCGTACTGCACGAATTCGGGGATCAGCTGGAACGGCTCTTCGTGGCGCTGGCCTTGCTCGGCCTCGGTGTCGCGCTGGGCGACGGGCTCCTCGACGGCCTGAAGCTCGTCGAGGTTCTGGTGGCGGTCGCGGCGGTCGTGATCGTGCGCCCGTTGTTCGGCGGCTTGGCGTTGATCGGCGGCGGTACCACCCGACCGGCGGCGACGGCGATCGCGTTCTTCGGCATCCGCGGGATCGGCAGCCTCTACTACCTGTCCTACGCGCTGGGGCACGGCGATTTCCCGATGGCCGACTCGCTCTGGCGCGTGACGGCACTCACGATCGCGGTGTCGGTCCTCGTGCACGGTCTGCTGTCCGGTCCGGTCATGCGCAAACTCGAGCACCGGGGTTTGCAGAACGCCGAGAACCAGTGAGACCAGAACGCGTTCAGCGGACTATTGCCGTGGTCGGGGTGGTCG